>CALHKJ010000236.1 GCA_938033975.1 uncultured Saprospiraceae bacterium
GCTCAATTTTCAATGGGATATTTTAGATCCAATAGTACTTCTCATAACCATAGTTCAGATGGGTATCTATATGTTTCATTCCTTTTCAATGCTCTCAAAATTTAGAGAAAAGATAAGACAGTATTTTTCTAATTCATTCAAACTAGAACTGCAGTGGCTTTATGCATTTATAATAATCTATAGTTTATTATTCATATATCTAATCCTACAAACTGTCATTAATGATCTAATCATCGATTTGAGTTGGAGGCAAGAGTGGTTTTATTATTTGTTGGCAGGTATTGCACTAATCTATTTGGGAATTAAAGGCTACTTCCTTGACATGGAGGAAATAAAAAATATAGATTTCAAATCATTTCTAGAAAAAGATAGTACCTACAAAACTAAAGGTGAGAACAAATCATATTTAAAAGATGAAAGCCTTGAAGAGCTTAAGGGAAAAGTAGAGGATTATATGTTAGAAAATAAGCCTTATTTGGACCCAAAACTGACCTTAGTCAAATTAGCAAAACAGTTGAATTTTTCAAGAGAAGAACTTTCAGAAATAGTCAATATGGGTTTCGGTCAAAAATTTAATGCCTTTATCAATAAATATAGAATTCAAGAGTTCAAAGATATGACCGCTCAAGGCAAACATGTCAAGTTGACCCTACTTGGTCTTGCCTTTGAATGTGGCTTTAATAGCAAAGCTACCTTTAATCGTTCCTTCAAAAAGGAAGAAAACATGTCCCCATCTAGCTACATCCAAAGCATTGATAAACAGCAGTTTACATAAATTGAGACGTCTCATTTTAATATGATACCTCTTGACCACGACTTGCAACGCTACGAAAGCATACTAAACATACATTTGTTTCATAATCAATTCTAACACTATGAAACATTTGACATTTATTCTATTCCTTTTGGCATTCATAATATGCGAAAGCTGTAATTCTCAATCTCAACAAATCACTTTTCAATTAGACACTAAATCAATGTCTGATGTGAAAAAAGTTGAAATATTTGGAAATCTAGATCCCCTCGATAAAACTAAAGGCCTAGCCCTTCTTGATAATGATGGTGATGGTATATATTCTATAAATGTAGAATTCAATGGCCCAAAGAAAAAGTATCTAAAATTCAGATTTGCTATCAACGGAATTTTAGAATTTCCAATAGGAGATGATCGAGTTATTTGGTTTAAAGAAGAACCAATAGTAAATACCTATCAGTATAATGAATATGAAAGGTATAGTAGAGAAAAAATAGATGCTATATCATATACTGTTGAACAAATAGAAGAAGATGTATCCATATTAAAAGAAGCACTCTTACACATCCATCCCAATATTTACAAATTCAGAGATTCGCTGAGCATTGCTCAAGATTTCGAGGACCTAGAGCTTTCCCTGAAGAGTAATCCAAATATTGAACATGCTTTTGCAGAAATATCAAAAATAATAAATTTAATTAGCTGCAGTCATACATTTACCAATCTTTGGAATCAAGGAGCGACAGTAGAAAAGGCAATGCTGTATCAAGATGATAAATTGCCAATCAGCTTCTCTAGGATTGGTAAAAGAATCTTTGTTGATAAAAATGCAACTAACAATTCTGAGATTAAAGCTGGACTTGAAATTTTGAAAATAAATGGAATTCCTTCGAAGGAAGTTTTGAATAAGTTATCAGCATACGTTTCCGCTGATGGAAATAATTTCAACAAGAAGTTAGATAGATTAATGATTACTGGCAAGGAAAAGTACGAGCTATTTGATCTATTCTACCCTATCATTTACGGAAGTAATTCTTCTTATGATTTGGAATTATACGACCTGCAAACAAAGTCTTCTATAGAAGTTAATGTACCTAGCATGTCAGCAAGTAAAAGAACAATGCTATTTAAAGAAAAATACGATGAAGGAGATAAGCAAGATAATCAGCCATGGAAACTTAAGTTCATAAATGAAAATACGGCCATACTTACTTTAACAACATTTGCTTTTTTCAATGATGATTTCGATTGGAAAAACTATTTCGATAAAGCAATTAAAAAACTGAATACTCAAAATATTGATAATTTAATAATAGACATAAGAGGAAATGAAGGAGGCAATTCGATGATTTCAAAATATATTATAGAACGAATTATTACAAATGCATTCAGCATTAAAGAGTTAGAAGTGAGTGTGCGATATCTTAGCATTCCTGACCATATTAAGAAACATATATCTACCTGGGACAAGTTACCTTATGACTTCACAAATAAATACAAATCAAAGGACGGTGACAGATATTTCTTAAAACCAAGATATGGATTGCCAAGTCAGACATTCAAACCTAGAAGGGATGGGTTTAAAGGTCAAGTTTATATAATAACAGATTCTAGTAATAGTTCTGCCACACATCAATTTGCCACCTATTGTAAATTATTGGATAATGTTAGCCTAGTAGGGCAAGAAACTGGAGGAAATCTGATGGGCACAAACGGTGGATTTATTTTTTTCTTGCGCTTACCAAATTCTAAGATTGAAGTGGACATACCTGTACTAAGTCAACGCATTCAAGAGGAGTCAAATCCAAGAAATGGCGGAGTACTGCCTGACATTCCCGTTACAAGAATTCCTGAAAAAATGAACGAGATAGAAGATTTTGAATTGGAAGCTATATTGAAAGAAATAGAAAGAAGGAAAAAGCTATAGAGTTTCTAATTTTCGTGAAAGATATAATAAGAACCTGCATCTGCTTCTGCTCCTGGATCACTCAATGTTATTCCTAGCTCACCTACATCGTAGAAAAAGTCTCTATTGTCAAATCGCAACATGGTAGCTACTCCACCCCATGAATATGAAGTGTCAACTATAGTAATATTGTATGTTCCTTGTTCTAGAACCAAGCCTGTTTCGACCTCATTGTATACAACAACATCGACAGTAGAATTTTCAAAGTCAAGTCTCCACTGTTGTTGGAAAGGTGTAATTTCTGGAGGTAAACACTCGCATAATATTGAATCTAGCGAATAGTAGCCATCGAGTGGAACTAGTTCTTCTGAGTCACTACATGCAGAAATAGTTAAGACAAGCAGGTAAAAGAAAGTGTATTTCATCTGAAGGTATTTTTAGGACTAACGATGGAAAAAAATTAATAGTTGTTGAATTATGAAAAATATTAAAGAAAGCGCAAGATTATCAGTTAGTTTACTTCACTAGAACTAAATAATTTTCATCATTATATAGTTTAACTTATAATTGTCTTTCAATCTAACTCATTATAAAACAACAAGATGGCACGATTTCTAATACTAGCACTAATACTATTATCTTCCTGTAATAACTCGAGCAATACCAAAGCCGGTTGGCAAAAAGTATTTCAAAATGACGAGCTTGGCAAAACAACTTTTGGGGATAAATCTGCACTGATAGACGCAGTAAGACTTGGCTACCCTATTAGAATTGGTTGGGGAGGTAGTCGGGTTGAGCACGTGGCTGATGCAGATTTTTTAACGATCTTTCAAGGGGAAGAGGTTTTTGCTCAAATAAAAACAATCATCGGACAGGCTCCAGCTATTGAAGGCGATTCTTTAAAAATTAGATTTAGACAAGAGAATCATTGGACTATGATTGCAGGATCCAACGGATACTTTTCTGGGATGATGACAAATTATATGCAAGACACTCTTGTGGGTGGCGGAGCCGATCGCTATAGACCTTTTGCCTGGTATGTCAATTTCCCTAGGTTTAAAAATAATATTGAAGCAAGACCTTTATGGAGTGAATCATCTCCTAACTGGGAAAAATGGAATCAAGAAAATTAAGCTATTTAGCTGTTTGTCATCAAAGTAAAAAATTCCGCTGTTTAAGCTATCTCCCTTTACCAAAAAGATAACTAACTTAGTTCATCATACTTAAGCAATGAACTACCAAGACGCTCTGATAGCAGCATACAATCAAGTTAAAGATATTGATGATAAGGGAAAGGTAGCCAGCTATATTCCAGAGTTGGCGAAAGTTGATCCAAATATTTTTGCTGTACATCTTACTCAAGTCAACAGTGAAAATTTTGGTCTTGGGAACTATCAAGAAAAATTCTCCATACAAAGTATTGCCAAAGTTTTTTCCCTATGCCTTGCCTACAAATTGTTAGGAGAAAAAATATGGAATCGATTAGGTGTCGAACCATCAGGAAATGGCTTTAATTCGCTCGTGCAATTAGAAACTGATAACGGGATTCCAAGGAATCCATTCATCAATGCAGGTGCACTTGTGATAATGGATATCCTAATGAGCAATTTAAAAAATCCAAAAGAAGATCTGCTTGATTTTATCCGGTCTCTTTCAAAGGATTCTAATATCAATTATTCCTCAGCAATTTCTAAATCAGAAAAAACCTATGGCTATAGAAATATTGCCCTTTGCAATTTCATCAAGTCATTTGGCAATATTGAAAACGAACCCAATGATGTGCTTGACTTCTATTTCAATCTCTGTTCTTTAGAAGCAAGTTGTGAAGACCTATCCAAACTCTTCCTATTTCTAGCCAACAATGGTAAGACCCAAGACGGAAAAGAAATCCTCAACCTCAGTGAGTCAAAAAGAATGAACGCACTTATGCAAACCTGTGGTTTCTATGACGAATCTGGAGAGTTTGCATTCAAGGTGGGACTAGCAGGTAAAAGTGGAGTTGGTGGTGGCACCATTGCTATACATCCCAATCAATACGCCATTGCCGTTTGGAGTCCTCCTTTGAATGAAAAAGGGAATTCATATAAAGGCCTGAGACTGTTGGAAAACTTTACGACCTTGTCGCAGCGGTCGATATTTTAGACCTCCCTGAATTTGCTACTCCGCCAGGGGGCGGATTGAAATTCTTTTCTCCGCCGGTGGTCGGACGGAAGCTCATTTCAAATCAACGTTTGTTTTCAATCAACTACAGCCTGCATTCAAGGAGGCATTTTCAATCAACTAAAGTTTACATTCAACAACATACGATTTCTCTTTACTGCCGGAACGGTCTGACCTCTGAAGTCTGATGTCTGACGTCTTCAAAAAAAACCCCCACAAGACTTTTCTTGCAGGGATTTTTCGGAGTTTATAAATCTTAATATTTTTCGTATTAATTTATCGAGATCAACTTAATAGATTGACTCTCTTCTTTGTACTCAAGTTTCAAGGTCAACAGTCCAGTTGCCGCTCCAATTTCATCCTTAGAAAGGACCAATTTGTTGAGGCCTCGACTAAAGCTTCCTTGGCGAGTATATAGTAACTTACCTTGACTATCAAATATTGTAATCTTCGTGTCGCCATTTTCCGGAAGGGTAAATGAAACCAAAGTATTATCCATAAATGGATTTGGTGTATTCTGCTTCAAGACAAATGGCGTATAACTTGCCATCAACTGATTGTCCATTACTGCATTACCCAATTGATCATAGGCTTCCGCCAATGTAATCTCGGAATTCATCTGAAGACGCTCTGCCAATGAACCAGCTTCCAATGCCTTGAATCTAACAACAAAGCTATTCTGATCTGACCATGGTAATGCCTCTGGATCATTCCAACTTACCGTTGTCTTACCATCAAACACTCCAAAGTAGTCATCACTCCAGTACGCATCTTCGGAATAGATTTCTAATAATTCCAATCCTGAATGTTGTAGTGTAAACTGAAAACCATCAATCGGAATGTTTACATCAGCATTGAAGGCAACTTCAAGCACATCATCTGCTACAAATTTTTGATCATCAAAATTCCATAGCAAGGCTTCTTCACCTCTCACCTCTGTCAACATCGGACCGACTAAATTTGGAATCGCTGTAAAGTTGACATCACCTATTTTAACTCCCACAAAGTTGACAGCCATGTTGCTTGTTGGTATCTCATCAAGATTTACCACTTCCGTAAATGGCCACACTTCTGAAAGTGTCATTGGGTCATTAACATCAACAAATCTCCAACTTTCATTATCTGGGAATTCAGACTCGATACCAAGTACTAACTTTCTGATCTTAATGATATCTGTCGCAGTTACTCTCTCATCATTTGTAGCATCCGCAGCAATCAACTGATATGGATCTTCAAACTTTTGCGATGCAAGAATATGCTTCTGAATCATGATGACATCAAGTGTTGTAATTCCATTTAGATATAAACTATCCTTGCCAACTTTTACTTGATAGTCATCACCAAAGACGATATCATCAAAAGCGTAACGACCATCTTCACCTGTCAATGTCTGCTCCATGGTATTGAAATTTTCATCCATCAAACTCACAATTGCATTGGCAACATGATCACCTGAAGAAGTAGAAACCCTACCTCCAATCATTGGCACTGTAGTACCATCACATGCATCAGACTGATCAAGTAAGTTGATCTGCGCTTCACAAATACTATAATTACCAGAAGCATCCCAAACATAGATAGGGACATCTACTAATCCATTGTTACTTGCTGTAAAGTCTTCACAAGTGAAGGTTCTAGAGGTACAACCTGAAAGTGGATTAAACTCAGGATCTAAACTTGGATGCACATCAGTAAAGCTGAACAATAGGTCTTCTATCGGTGTACAATAATCTGAACTACTTGCATCAAAATCACAAGCCCATAAGGTCAATTCACCATTCACCATTATTCCAGAGCTAAGATTGACACATACTGCAGTTGGTGGTTTTTGGTCCGTCACTGTAAAGTAACTTGTCTGACTTGCTGCATTACCACAACCATCATCAGCAGTCCACACTACCCTATGTTCTGTACTAGCAACCAACACCTCTTCTGGAAGCGTTACACTTACCATTTCTCCTCCAGAGGTATTTGCTACAAAGATGTCTGCAACACCATCGCCATCTGTATCATCAAAATTATCATCGTCAGCTGGCAAATAGCCAGAGAACTGATAATCAAAACTTCCATTATTTTCTAAATCAACTCGAACAAGCCAAGTAACATTATCTGATGGACAAGCACTTCCTGCATCATCTGCTGATGCCATCAATTCAACCATTGCCTCACAGCTCACTTCTGATATAAAATTTGCATCTGCAACTGTGATTGTTGGCGGTGTATCATCAACAAATTGCAATATCTGTTGATCGACATATTCCTCACCTGTACACCAGTTCCTAACCTTCCAATTGTTGATTACTTTAAAACAAGCATCGTCAACCAAATAGAAAGTATCTGACTCTAATTGAATTCCTAACTGATCACAAACTCCTGCGCCAATAAATTGTGGTTCAAAGTTTTCTTGTGGTGTATTACAATCACCTTCCCAATCTGGAGCCCAAACAATGTCTGACTCATCAAAAGTATCAGG
>CALHKJ010000237.1 GCA_938033975.1 uncultured Saprospiraceae bacterium
AGGAATAACCTTCAAATTCATGTATTTGTAACTGATTTAAAAAAAATCAGCTTTCATTGCAGCGAATCTGCTCTTATGCTCTTTATACTATCAAAGCATACATAGAAATGAAAAAACTGCTATTTCTTTCCATATTATCTATCACTATAGGCTTCAATACTGGCTGCTATAAGGACATTGATAATACTCAAGAAAACATCACTACAACCGAGCAGCCAGATATCATCATTAATACAAATCTGCATGGCAATTTTACAGAAGCTTCTGGAAATATTTCTGATAATTATACTGTGGTGATTAATGAGCAATCTTTTGAGGTTAATCAAGACATTTATTCAATCCAACTAGAAGGCGCGAAGAAAAAGAATCAGCATGTTTCTATTGTTCAAAATGGGACTGAAGTCGCTTTCGCAAATGTATCCATAATAGAAAATGATGATAATAAACTAAATATCAAGTCCTTCCCTGCAAAGGAAAACGTTACTCTAACTAGTACAGATAATATATTAAGTCTAACTGATAACAACTGGATAGAATTCTCAACAAATGAATCAATAGATATTAGTTATATAGAAATTGTAGAAAAGCAATTGCTTGATCAAATGGGAAAATGGGGAACGGACAA
Organism: uncultured Saprospiraceae bacterium; assembly: GCA_938033975.1. Lineage (GTDB taxonomy): Bacteria > Bacteroidota > Bacteroidia > Chitinophagales > Saprospiraceae > JAHDBF01. Next base: position 626 of record CALHKJ010000237.1, read on the forward strand.
TGAAGGCAATAATTATTTCCTACATACTACTTCTGCATTTTATATCAATTCTGAGAATTTATCAACAACTGTAAATCCTGTTGAATTAATCCATACAAACACTTCAGATAATGCTTCTCTTTTTTATCTAAATGAAAGCTTTCATCAATGGGTGTTAGTGGATCAATTTGGCTCGGATAAGACCCGCATAACTCTTCCTCAATTAGGATACTATATACTAGCCAATACCTCTGCTGCAATATTCAGCGAAGGCCAACTTACCTTTGAAGAACTTCCCATTTCATATCAAGATGTAGCGCTTTCAATTCTGGAGAATAATTCTTTAGAATTGATAAGCACTGCCAAAGGTAAATGGTCAACATTTTTACCAGTAGATTTTATAAGTACTTTATCCATTTCTGATCCTTGTGATGGAATAGTACATGAGGAGGAAATTCAAATTGGAGATAGCAATATAAATTTTGAAACTTCACTACCAGATTCTGATAAGTTTATTCCTTTGAATTTTGCCTCTTTAAATTGCGAGGGAGAGATTGTTTCAAATCCTGCAGTAATTATTGATTTCGGCGAAACTGAGAGAACAATGATTTTTTCAGATGAGAGTCCCAAATTAGCAGTACTTTCTTGTGGAGATATTGCAATAAGAGCTTTTGATGTTCTCGAAGATCAAGAAGGAATCAATCTAGCTTGGAGTAATGACATAGAAGATGAACTTGACTACTTATCAAGTTGCGAGAACTATACAGATGGATTTAGCTTTCTCAAGATCAATGGAGAAATGGAAATCCTAGATCGATTTACCTTAGATCGAGAAGGAAGTAAATCCATTTTTAGATCTTCAGAAGATGACATTAGATTGATTATCCAAGGTGAAGCTATTGGTGAATACCAGAATGAGGAAGTAAATTTCTTTATAGATGATAGAGAGTTTGGTGTGGATGGATACCGCATGTTTTGTGAAAATTCAATGGCAGGTTGTGGATTTGATGACTGCTATATCAGTCACTATGAAGAAATGTCAACTGGCCTCACAAGAATAACTTTCTCTGGAGTGCTTTGGATGCAAACAATAGAAAACCCTACTGCAGGGAATTATCAAGTAGAAGGACAAATAATAACAAGTCAATAATAATCACTTTCGACCCTTTCAGTGAAAGAACACGATATCATATCAGGCTGCAAATCAGGTAATCGACTCGCACAAAAGTATTTTGTAGAAACTTACTCTTCCTACATCTATACAATTTGCAGAAGATATATCAGACGAGAAGACATTGCTAAGGATTGTCTTCAAGACACACTGATGCACATTCTGAAAAAGATAAATAAATACAATGAACAAGGAAGATTTAAGGGATGGATATCTACAGTAACTGTAAATAAATGTATCGAGTGTATTCGTAAAGAAAAGAGGAACATATTTACGGCAGTGGAAAAACTACCCGATCAAATAACGAATGAAAAGATAACACTCAAACTGGAACATGATGATATTATGAAATTCATTGACACAATTCCAGAGCAATATAGAATAGTTATCAACATGTATTTAGTAGAAGGCTATTCGCACAAAGAAATAGGTGATATACTTGGTATCAGTGAAAGCAGTTCTAGATCGACTCTTTCAAGAGCAAGAAAGATGATTAATAAATCTTTTAGGAATGAAAACATCATCGTCATTCATAAAGACAAGGATGAGATTAAAAAAAAAATAGGTTCATAGAATAAAATATTCCCAGTTATGGAATTAAACAATAAAGAAAAAAAGATCAAGCAAGTACTTAGTGATGTCAACTTTGAAATTGACACAGACTTCCTTTGGAAAGAAGTTAGCCAAGAGCTTGACAAAAAGAAAAAAAGAAGGTTCTTATGGTTTATAATACCCATAGGGTTACTTGGAATCTTGTCAGCCTTCTACTTCAAGTCAAACTATAGCTTGAATGCAGTGGATGCTGTAAGTTACAAACAAGCCACCGAACAATCTTTGGATAATAAAAATGAAACTTTAATTAGTGCCAACGAGCAAACTATATCCAATATTAAGGAAAACACATTTGAGGAAACTCAGATCAAAAACAACAATAAAGAAAAAGTTGAGAGTTATCAGCAAGCTGACATCAACACAAATCAACTAACACGAAATTCAATAAATCAATCAATTAATAAAGAGCAATTTCAATCAATTACAATTGACCCAAGGCTGTCGAATTCGATTAAACCTAACCAAATAAATTACTCAAGTTCTAGTGAGTCGAGTAGCATTATTTCCTCAAAAGGAATAAATGTTGGTTCCGGCAAATTTCAAATTGAAAACTTGGCTAATCAAAAACTGGATCTAAAAATCGATTTTAATAAACTCGGCTTGATTCCATTTACTAGTTTTCAATACAGCAGAGATAGAGAACTTATTGGAAATGAAAAACTTGAATCAATCAAAGTTTCAAACACGAACTCAAGGCGATTTTACTATGGTTTGGCAATTGGGGGCATTCAAAACATAAGCACAAAGAATACAATAACTGGAGATTTTTCAAATGAATACTTCGACAAAGAAATTGAATTGCCTGGAATTAATGCGGGGATTGTGTTTGGCTTACAAACAAAAAATGATTGGAGATTTTTTGGTGGATTTGATTATTCACAATTGGTTACAAGGTTTGTCAATATTGATGTTGGCTTATCAGAAAGCACAAGCCCAATTGAAAACCAACAAACCATAAATTCTGTAGGAGAATATCAAACGACAACGGGTAACTTAACGACGACGACATTAACTAGAAATGATATTTCATGGCACAAACGCCATCAAGAATATAACTTTCAATTAGGTGTTTCAAAAAATTTATTGACAAATTCAAAATATAGAATAGCACCTGAACTGAGTGTTATTCAAAACATTAATAGCTCACATTCAGGCTACTACTTCTCCGAACTTCCACAACAATTGATAAAATTTACCGGAAGGGAAGAAAACCCTTATCGTAATAATACAGGTCTGAAAACTCAATTAGGCTTGAATGTGGGCTATCAATTTGGAGGCTTAGAGTTTAGCATCCATGGAGGATGGAGAAATCCTCTTTCTGCTATTACAAATGAATCAAACTTCTATCAAATTAAAAATTCCCAATTAAGTATTCTAGCTCGTGTAAACTATCTACTCAACTGGGAAAATAAATGATTTAAATCTTTATAAAGCTATGAAAAATTTATTTACAAAATTTATCTGTATTGCGCTTATTTGCAACTTCTATTTTACAACTGGCTCAGCCCAGTGCCCCTCTCTTGATGAGGTAATCTTTCCACCAGATATTACCGTCTCTGATGATGGGCTATCTGAAAGCAATGCTTCAGAAACATTAACTCCTGATAATCTAATCGCAAATTATGGATACACGGAAAATGAAGTGTATCCAATATTCGAAGTACCTGAAGATTGTATTATTGGTATGGCCTACGAAGATCAAATTTTCAGCACTCCACAAATACGAGTGTTAAGAACATGGACTGTCATTAATTGGACTACCAGTGAAGTAACATCTCATGTACAGCTTATTAAAAATTTTGGGGAGCTTGGCTCATATTGTGAAAGTGTCATAACTGTTGGTGCTGACCCTTGGACATGTTCTTCGATTTTTTCTCTTGATGATTGCCTTATTGATGGATTCAATTATCAAAATCTAAGTTCTGATCCCGTGGATGGTACAGAACTTAGTTTAGGCATCACTCTTGTAACCATTTCTGGTACAGTTGAAGGAGAGGATTTTGAATGCCAAACAGTGTACAAGGTCATTGATAATTCACCACCCGTTGCAATTGTAAGCTCTGATGTCATTTTTAATCTTGATCCAGCAACATGTACTTTGCAAATTACTCCAGACATGATTGATAATGGTTCATTTGATGCTGAATGTGGTGATGTTAGCCTATCAGTCTCACCTGCAGTATTGACTCAAGGTGATGCGAACTCGTCAGTGATCATCACACTTACTGTAACAGATGAATCCGGAAATATTAATTGGGCTTTCACGACTGCAACAGTGAATGAATGTGGCAATCCATCTAATACCTTAGCATGCATTGGTATCACGACAGCAGGACCATTAAACGACAATGGTCTGCAATTCTATCCTGAAGATTTTCTTGCTACTGGAATTTCTAGCGATGATCTCTCACTTACTCTAGAAGATGAAGATGGTAATCTTGTTCCAAACGCATATTTACCAGAAGGTAGTTATGGAACTTATACCTATACTGTTACTGACAATGCAACTGGCGATTCATGTTTTGGAACTTTGAGTATTCCACTACCCTATTTGCCATGTACTTTTTTAAGTTGTCTCGCGACGACTCATGCTATCCTACCTGCAAGTGGATCAATAAATTTATTTGCAAATGATTTTCTAGCTAGTAGTGATGACTGTGACAATTTATCTCTTGACATTGCAGATACAGATGGAAACATTATTACCTCAGGGCCAAGTATTACTTTATCACAAGCTGGAAATTATTACTATACAGTAAACAATGAAGAAGGTAATAGCTGTTGGGGAGTCTTGATTGTATCTGAATATGTTGCATGTCCGAATGCTATTGCTTGCCAAGATAATGTCACCGTAGGGATGCAAGCTGGTGGTCTTGGCTTTGTTACAGTTAGTGTAGAAGATCTATTGGTTGGCGATTACAGTGGTTGTGATGTAAAGTCATTTGTCTTAGAAATAGAAGATAATTCTACAAGTGGGAATGACTACATAGGAAATGGCCATGTACAAGTAGACCAGGCGGGTGAATATTCCTACAAAATTACTAATCCCGAAGTTGAAAATTCTTGTTGGGGAGTTCTAACAGTATTAGAGGGTCCAGATTGTGAGACCTTAGATGATTTAAGTTTCCCAGCAAACATCGACCTTGCCCTAACTGATTTAAATGATGCAAACGTTTACGATTTCCTTTCACCAGAAAATCTGGTTTTTGAACTAGGATTTTCAGAGAGTGAAGCTAATCCAACTTGGACAGTAGTATGCGGAAACATATTTCATACTTACAGTGATGTTCTAATAGAACTTGGCAATGGTTCTTATAAAATAATTCGTACTTGGACTGCTCTTGATTGGTATACAGCGCAAATAAGAGAAGAGGTACAAATCATTCAGAACATTGTTACGCAAGCGTTAATCTGTGACTTTTTACCTAACTCATCAGAAGTAGGTGATTGTGGATCTGGTCATACAGATGAAGATGATGTAGAGTGGCCCGATGATTTAGTTGATATTGCCGATTACAGAATCAAGCCAGATCAACTTGCTCAATTTTCTTTAATTGACCCCGCAGATACGAAACCAATCTTTGTCAACAATCTTGATCAATATTCGACTGACTATGTTGATATTCTTACTGGATTACAAGCAAATAGAATTAACATTAAAAGGGTGTGGACAGTTGAAAATGGAGGTCAGGTTGTAGGTAATTATACTCAAGAAATCTCAATAGATATCTCAAATTTCTCTTCATTGGTTTCAGCACAAACTATGCTTGAAAGACCAATCCCTGAAGTAGATTTAAATAATGAGGTAATGACAAACGAAACTGGTGTAGGTTACCTTGATGGATCTGAACAAATAACATTAAGCAAAGATGATGAATCAACAAATGGGGTCACAATTAAAGATCTGCTATTGATACAACAATATATTCTTGGGTTGAGAGAATTTTCTGACTACCAACTTTTAGCAGCGGATTACAATAATGATGGTGAAATTACTGCTACAGATTTAATCGAGTTGAAAAAATCAATTTTGGAAGTTAACACAGGGTTCAATGCCGATTGGTTTTTTATCGACAATACCGGTCAAATTGAAACTACTTTTAATCCAAAAGGAAACTTTATAGGTATAAAGCCTGGTGATGTTGACGATGATGCTTTTTTAGGAGACCCAATAACTTTTGAGCCAGGTGTAATGATTTTAAGTGATGTTCTTATAAACAATGGCGAGTCTTATGAGGCAACACTTGAATACGATGGTGACGAATTATCCTTAGGAGTAGAAATCCATATGTACTATGATGCCAGCCTAATTGAAATTGATGAATTGTTTGTTGAAAATCCGGACATGGGCTTGGACTATTGGGTAGAAAGTCCAGGAGAGCTTCATGTAACTTTATTCAATTCAAATAATGCTGGATTTCTATTTGCAGATGAGAATTTAATCAATATTAAATTCACAGCAAGTAGCAATGGTTTATTGAGTCAAGCAATTTATGATACCGCTCCAAGAAATTCTTACTTACTTGGTTTAGATTATGAATTGGTAAATCTTTCAATAGAATTTGATGGTCAAATTAATACAGGTTTAGAAAATACAACAGAACATTCTGATGTATTTATGGTATATCCAAACCCTACTATTGATTTGGTAAACATAGAATTTATTGACAGCAATTCGGGTGACTTTACAATCGAACTTTTTGATACAACTGGAAGACTTGTTTCTACACATAATAATGAAATATCAATTGATGTAAGTACTTTGAATTCTGGGATTTACATCTACAGACTAACTAAAGGCACAAAAGCATATAGTGGTCACCTCAGTGTGATAAAATAAAGAATTATCCTCACAGGGATTTGATTTCAATTTGAAATCTATGAAACCCTCCTTTTCCGACATTTGGAATAAGGAGGGTTTTCTTATCTTCAAGGCTTACAAACAAGCCATGAAACATTTCATTTTTCTAATCCTTTTATTCACTTCCGTAAATATTTATTCGCAAAAAACAGTTGGTGTGATTTCTACAACTGAAGATGTTTTACCAGGTTATATTTTCTTTTCTCCATTCTCCAGTACCAATGCATATATGGTTGATCAATGTGGTCGATTGGTCAATCAATGGGAAAGAGGAACAAATCCAGGTCTAGCCGCCTATTTTTTAGAAAATGGACTTATGCTCAGAACATATAAGGTTGATCCAATTGGACCTTTTACTTCGGCCAGCAATGCTGGTGGACTGGAATTGGTTGATTGGGATAACAACACAGTTTGGTCTTATGAATTTAATGATTCAGAATGGCTATCCCATCATGATGCAACGATGATGCCCAATGGAAATCTTCTATTATTAACTTGGGATTTGGTATTCACTGACGAACTCATAGAAATGGGACGTAATCCAAATCTGATTGCTGTTCAAGGGTTTATGTGGTCTGAAAGAATTATTGAAGTCCAACCAATCGGAAACAACGATATAGAAATTGTCTGGCAATGGGAAATCAAAGACCACTACATTCAGGAATTCGATTCAACAAAATTAAACTTTGGGGTTGTCTCAGAACATCCTGAATTATTCGATATCAATCTTCCTGATCTCTTCAGTAATGATTCAAATTCATCACGAGATTGGAATCATATGAACGCTATTGATTACAATGCAGATTTAGATCAAATTTTAATCAGTGTCAGAAATTCTGATGAAATTTGGATTATAGATCATTCAACAACAACGGAAGAAGCAAAGACTCACAGTGGTGGTACTTATGGAAAAGGAGGAGATCTTTTATATCGATGGGGAAATGCCAGTTCATACAAAAGAGCAGATGCAATTGATCAAAAATTATTCGGGCAGCATGGTGTCAATTGGATAGATGCTGGACTTGAAGATGAAGGAAAAATCCTAATCTATAATAATGGTAATGGCAGGCCTGGTCAAGATTTTTCGACAGCTGAAATTTTAGTACCAGATCAAACTGATCCAGGATTTTACATTATACCAGAAACCGAAGCATTCGGTCCAGAAAATCCTGAATGGATTTATAATCCAAATCCACCTCACTTTTCACCTTTTCTTTCCAATGCGCAACGTCTTTCTGGCGGTCATACTTTGATTAATTCAGGCTCACTAGGTTATATTTTCGAAATTGATGAAAATGAAGAAGTTGTATGGGAATACGAAATTCCATTACAAGGAGATATACCGGTTCCACAAGGAGCAAGTCCAAATGGCAATGCAACATTTAGAGCCTATAAATTTGATCCTGATTTCCCTGGCTTTGATGGCATCGACATTGTTGTGGGTGAAACAATTGAAGCTGATGATAATCCTCTACCCTGTTTAATTTCTTCAATTGAAGAAAAACTTGTTGACCTACCCTCCTTTTCTTTCACCTATAATCAGAACTTGAAAGAAATTAATGTTACAAATCCAGAATCGAGAGTAATTGATGTCAGTGTATACAATATTTATGGAAATAAGATCTTAAGTCAGGAAGTCCAATCAGTTGAGGAGGCAATTTCATTAAGACTCACTGATGGAATGTATTTTTTGCAACTTATGGATCGTAAAACTAAAGATAGGATAACGGGCAAGGTGATTCTGACAAATTAAAAATCATGAAAACACTTTTCGAATTTGCAGAAGCTGTACTCGAATTGTTTTTCCCAAAATTATGCATTGCTTGTTTGCTTAAAAATCCCATGCGAGAGGATTTGTTTTGTTTGTCTTGCAAACTTGAACTACCCTACACGGATCAAATAGATATTCCTGAAAACGAACTAGAATATAGAGTCTATGGCAGGTTTCAATTTGAAAGAGCAGCTGCGCTTTTTAGGTTTAAAAAAGATAGCCGAGTCCAAAAAGTCATACATCAATTGAAATATAAAAATAGGCCTCACATCGGAGTTGAGTTAGGAAAAGAATTTGGAAAAAAGATTTTGGCCTCGGATTCATTCCCTACCCCAGACATTATCATTCCTATTCCATTACACAAAAAGAAACAAAAGAAAAGAGGATACAACCAAAGTTATCAATTTGGAAAAGGAATCGCTGAGGTACTACAAATACCCATTTACGGAAGTATAATCACAAAGATATCTGATAACAACTCGCAAACTAAAATGAATAGACTTGCTAGGTTGGAAAATGTTATGAACTCGTATTTGATAAAAAATGATTCAAAAATCAAAGGAAAACACGTGCTATTGGTAGATGACATCATTACAACAGGTGCAACTATTGAAGCTGCTGCTCAAAAATTGCTAAAGTCACAAGATCTAAAGTTATCTTTGGCGATAATAGGAATGGCAGAACTATGATAGAAGATTTAATTAAAAAGGAATTTGAACGAAGGATACTTGAGGAAAGTCTCATGCGTATTCATACTTGTCTTGATTTTATGAAAGATGATCACATTTGGTTTAGCCCAAATGATAATGTCAATTCTGTGGGCAACATGGTTTTACATTTATGTGGAAATATTAGACAGTACATCATTTCGACCTTTACAGATGCCAAAGATGAAAGAAAAAGAAGCCTTGAGTTTTCACAAAACAAATCTCACCACAGAGATGAACTGAAAGAAATGATCAATGCAACCATAACTGAAGCAGTTGATGTTGTCAATAAACTTGAAGGCGAATTACTTCCGAAAGAATTTAATGTACAAGGTTTTAAGGAAAAAGGAATTAATATAATTATTCATGTCATAGAACACACTTCTTATCATACTGGTCAGATTACAACAATCTGCAAATGGCTTGAAGATGTTGATACAAATTATTATCCAGGACTTGATTTAGACATCACCAGTTAGTGGTTATTAAGGTTTTAAATATAACAGAAGAAGGACGAGGTGGAGGACCTCTAAAAAGGATTAGGGATGTTGCGCAAAACTTAATGCATCAGGATGTAGAAACAACCGTATTATTCCCAAACAAAAATGCGGAAGACTTTAAAATATCTCTCCAAGATGCTTCGGTTCCTTTTGTCGAAACAAGCATGCATAGACTTACCAAAGCCAAAGTACCTCTTTTGATGTATGTGCTCACTTTTATTCCAGAAGTTTTTAAACTCATCAGGCTGATTAGAAAAAATGAATTTGATATAGTACTGAGTAACAGTTCATGGCAAATAAAAGGTGTGCTTGCAGCAAAATTTACAAAAGCAAAATCTATTTGGATTCAAAATGATTCTTACCAACCAAGTTCTATTAAGAGACTATTCAATTTTGTCTCTAACAGAGCTGATGCCTTTGTTTTTGTATCCAACCGAACCAAAGAGTTTTATGCATCTGTGAATCCTAATATTCTTGACAAACCATATGTTGTAATACAATCTCCAGTCGACACAACAAAATTTGCTCCTAAGCAAAAACAAGAAACTTCAGATAGCGATGAAATAAATATTTTGTCAGTAGGATATATCAATCACAATAAAGGTTTTGATACACTTATCAAAGCAATACATGAGGTCAATAAAAAAACAGATAAAAAAGTAAATTTTTCAATTGCGGGTCCAGCTTTTGATAGTCAACAAGATTACTTCAATTTGTTACTTGATCTTCAAAAGCAACTTCAAGTTGATAATTTAGAATTCCTCGGAATGAGAAAAGATATTCCTTCACTTTTGAACAAGACAGATATTTATGTTTGTTCTTCTGATTTTGAAGCAAGTCCAATTTCTGTATGGGAGGCACTTGCCTCAAAACTACCGGTTGTTTCTACCGATGTAGGTGATGTAGAAGATATTTTCACAGAACACAAATGTGGTATAGTTGTTCCCTCAAAAGATCCTTCCAAATTAGCAAACTCTGTCCTACAGCTTATTGGAAATGAAGCTTTGAGAAATGAACTAGCTATCAAGGCTAGGGAAAGTGCTGTGTCTCTATTTTCGGTGAATGCTGTTGCTGAAAAATATCGAAACTTCTATTATCAAGTATATCAATCAAAATAAGCTCTTTACTTCATTGAAGCTCACTTTGTAGGCTATATTATATACCATATTTAAGTCAAGTCATTATATATTAATTAAATTTGCAATAAGTACAAATTAATTAGAGATTCCTGTTAACACTTAAGATTCTCTATTTTTAAAAGAATCATGCAAAATAAATATGACTCATAAAAATACGTATGTTGCTATCATGGCAGGAGGAGTTGGTTCAAGATTTTGGCCATCAAGCAGAGAAAGTTTGCCAAAACAATTTCTAGATATTTTGGGTATCGGAAAATCATTGATCCAACTGACTTGTGAGCGATTTGAAAATATAGTGCCGGCAGAAAACATATTGGTTCTGACCAACAAAGCTTACGTAGGTTTGGTCAAGGAACATCTACCCCAGGTACCTGAAGCTAATATCATAGCAGAACCAAGTAGAAATAATACTGCACCTTGTAATGCACTACTCGCTCTCAAATTAATTGAGAAAGACAAAGATGCTAACTTGGTTATTGTACCATCGGATCACGTGATTCTAAAAGAACAAGAATTTTTAAACAAGATTACTGAGGCTGTAAGCTTTGCTTCTGCAAATGACAAACTGGTTACATTAAGCATTCAGCCTACTCGTCCTGACACTGGATATGGTTACATAGAATTAGGTGAAACAGCAGAAGGAAGTATTAGAAAGGTGGTGCAATTTAAAGAGAAGCCAAATTTAGAAACTGCGAAAGAGTATATTGCTAATGGAAATTTTGCATGGAACGCTGGAATATTTATTTGGAGTGCAAAAACAATAATTGATTCTTTTATTAAAAATGCAAAAAATATTATTGATGTTTTGAGTGAGGATCTTTCCAAGCTAAATACAGCAGATGAGCAAAACTATATTGATCGTGTATATCCAAACACAGAAAGCATCAGCATAGATTACGCAATTTTAGAAAGATCAGACCAACTTTATACCATACCATCAGATATTGGATGGTCAGATCTTGGCACATGGAATTCTCTCCATGCTTACATGGAAAAAGATGATAACGAAAATGTTGTAATTGCAAGCGCCAATAAACTAGAAGATGTAAGTCAAACATTTATTAAAAGTTACAATGACAAATTGGTAGTAGTAAATGGTCTTAAGAATTACATCATAATCGATGAAGAAGATGTGTTGATGATTTACCCAAAGGATAAAGAACAAGAAATCAAATCTGTAAGAGTTTCGATCGAAGAGGATCGATACCTATAATGTCTAAGAGCAAAAAGATAATATTAGTCGCAAATTCAACTTGGAATATTTATAATTTTAGGTTGAATATTCTGAGATTGTTGATATCACATGGACATGAGTTGGTCGTTATTGCCCCTGTAGATGAATATCTTGAGTACAAAGAAAATTTTCCAGAAGTAAAACATGTGCCCTTAAAAACAATGGCACGAGATAGCACCAACCCACTGAAAGATATTCTCTTATTGGTAGAGCTCTATAGAAAGTATAAGTGGTTGCAACCTGATCTTATCATACACTATACCAATAAACCAAACATATATGGAGGACTAGCGGCGAAATTGCTAAAAATTCCTTCTGTTGCATTTGTGACCGGCTTAGGCTATACTTTTATACACAAAGGTTTCTTGAATTTTATTGTTAAGAAACTCTATAGGCTTTCTGGTAAGTCTCACAAAAAAGTAATTTTTGAAAATGAGGATGATCTTAGTTTGTTTATTGATGAAAAAATAATTGAACAACAAAAGGCAGTCTCTGTAAAAGGTTGTGGAGTTGATACATCATATTATATCCCCTACCCTAATGGCCAGATAAAAGAAAACACAACATTCACTTTTATAGGTCGTCTTTTATATGATAAAGGAATTATTGAGTTTATAAATGCAGCTAAAAAAATCAAAGCCAAATTCCCTGATTGCAAATTCGAAATAATTGGAGAGTTTGATTCTAATAATCCATCCAACATAGACCGAGAGTTTTTGGTAAACTGGGTGGATAGTGGAATTGTCGATTACAAAGGATTCGTTAGGGACATCAGACCTCTTTTAAAGCACTCAGATTGTGTCGTTCTTCCTTCATATAGAGAAGGAATGCCTAGAACTATTTTGGAAGGTATGTCCATGGGTAAGGCAATAATCACTTCAGATGTTCCAGGTTGCCGCGAGACTGTAATAGAAAATGTAAATGGACTTATTGTGCCTGTAAAAGATGAAAACGCTTTAGCCCTTGCTTTTGAAAAATTCATCAACTTACCATATGAGCAAAGAAAAAAAATGGGAGAAGCAGGAAGAAAGATGGCAGAAGAAATTTTTGATGACAAATTAATAGCAGAAAATATTTACGATATTTTAAACCCAATTATCGATGGCGCAAAATCCTAAGGCGGCATTATTAATCCACTATTACTTTCCTCCTATTCATTCTATCGGGGTACTACGGAATTTTTATTTAGCGCAAGCTTTAAACAAGAATGTAGATAAACTAAAAGTCCTTACAACAAGCAATCGAAATGTACTTCCCCAAAATAATATGAAAGGACTTGAGGAATTCGATATTACAGTCTTAGCTACAAGAGATTATAGATCACGGAGAAAACAAACACACTTTAAAGAATCAGAAAAAGAAAAGTGGAGCATCAAGTTCGGACGTAAATTAATTGATAGCTATCCTTTCAATGTTTGGATTGGAGAAGGCGGGTCTACTTATATCAGAGAGGGAATCAAAGCAGGAAGTCAATTTCTAACTGAAAATCCAGAAGCCATAATTTACAGCTCGTTTAGACCATATGCAGATCTCTTTATTGGCAGCAAACTAAAATCTGCGTTTCCCAAATCAAAGTGGGTTGTTGATTTCAGGGATCTACATGTTGACCCGATGTATAAAAATGTTTTCCTACCATCTTATCAAAGAAGTGTTAATCGAAAGATGCTAAAAAAAGCAGATTTGATAATTACGGTTTCAGATGGATTGGCGAATGAATTGAATAAGACACATTCAAATGTAAAAACTATTTATAACGGAATAATAACACGAGCACCAGAAGCAAAGAAGTTTGAAAAATTTACTATCTCATATACCGGTTCTTTATTTGGCAATAACAGGAATCCTTCAGAATTTTTCAAATTCATCAAAATTAAAATTGATAGCTCCGAAATTGATATTAAAAAAATTGAGATCAAATATGCTGGCAAAGACGGAGTCAAATTTAGGAAGTATATACAAGAACACAATCTAGATTCCATATATGAAGATTTAGGAATTTTATCTCATACTAAAGCAAAACAACTACAACAGCAAGCTCATCTAAATCTATTACTTACAAGTGTTACCAAAAATCACAAAGGTGTTTTGACTGGTAAATTATTTGAGTACATTGGTTCTCTTACACCTACTGTCGCCGTCATAACCGGAGGAGAAGATCCTGAAATTGAACAATTGCTCGAACAAACTGACTCAGGTATTGCTTTTTATAGTCACAAAAGTAATGGCAAGAAAATAATGGAATGGTATAACTTGTGGAAAGAAGGTAAACCTAAAATTAATGATGAGGCGAAGATTAAGAATGGTTATTCATGGGATGAGGCAAGTGCTAAAATTTTATCAAACTTATAATGTATAAAGTATTACATATAGTTGGCAACAGGCCACATTTTATCAAGCTTGCTCCTGTTTCTAGAGAAATAGCAAAGCATAGTGTACTTACTCAGGTAATTGTACATACAGGTCAGCATTACGATGAAATGATGTCTCAACACTTTATCGATGAACTACAAATCCCAAAACCAAATTATAATATTGGGGTTGGTTCAAGTTCACCCCTTCTTCAATTTTCAAAAATATTAGCTGGACTGGACTCCATCATTTCTTCTGAAAAACCAGATTTAATATTGGTTTATGGAGATACCAATTCTACTGCAGCAGGGGCAATCGCAGCTGCCAAAAGTAATATAATACTTGGTCATGTAGAATCTGGACTAAGAGAACACGACAAGAGTATACCAGAAGAAGTAAACAAGTTATTGACAGATGCAGTAGCAGACTTATATTTTGTGCCTACACAAACAGGTGTGGATAATCTACATAAAGAAGGAAAAACCAATGGCGTCTACCTAACTGGTGATGTTGGACTTGATCTCGTATATCAAAGCAAATCAAACATCGTTACAGCGGAAGCAATCCTAGAGCAATATGGCCTCAAAAAGAAGGACTATGTTTTTATGACCAGTCATCGTGCATCTAACACCTCTTCAAAAGAAGCTATGTTCGAAATTTTTGAAGCAGCAAATGAACTAGGAAAGAAAATATTTTTTCCTGCTCACCCGAGAACTACTAAAACCATTCAAGAGTTCTCAATGGGTGGATTACTTGATAATCAAAATTGGATTATAACTGGACCAATAGGCTTTTTTGAAACACAAGCATTGATTAAAAATGCGGCTTATTGCCTCACGGATTCAGGAGGAGTCATTAAAGAATCATACTTTCACAAAACACCAGCGATTATAATTGACAAGCAGACTGAATGGATAGAAACTGTACAAGAAGGTTGGAATCATATTGCAGGTGCATCTAAAACAAAAATTGTAACTTTAGCAAATAACTTATCGATTCCTAGTGTCCACAATAACAGTCTTGGCGATGGTCAGGCCTCCAAAAAGATTGTTGACATTATTCTATCCCATCTAAAAGATAATTTAGCTTAATGAAATTTAAAGGAAAAAAAATTGTTGTTCTTGCGCCACACACCGACGATGGTGAGTTAGGCTGTGGTGCAACCATTGCTAAAATTCTTGATGAAGGTGCGTCAGTTTATTATGTTGCTCTTTCTACTGCAGAGCAATCTGTACCAGAAGGATTCCCAAAGAACAGATTAGAAATTGAGGTCAAGGAAGCAACTAGAGCTTTAGGAATTCCTGAGTCGAATTTATTTATTTTCAAACATGAAGTAAGAAAACTTAATTATGTACGCCAGGAAATTTTAGAAGGCTTGGTCGAGATTCGAAATAATATACAACCTGACATTGTCTTTCTTCCCTCCTCAAAAGACATACACCAGGATCACCTGACTGTAATGCAAGAAGGTATTCGAGCATTTAAGTACAGCACTATCCTAGGTTATGAGCTTATTTGGAACAACCTCTCATTTGAAACCGACTGTTTCATAAAGATTACACAAGCGCAACTTGATAGAAAAATTGCTGCTCTAAAGTGTTATAAAACACAAGAGGGAAAAGCCTATATGGATCCGAAATTTATTACATCGCTTGCAACCGTTCGTGGAACTCAAATTGGTTCAGAATATGCAGAAGCTTTTGAGCTAATAAGATGGATCATAGAGTAAAAAGCATTGCGATTCACCAACCCAACTACGTTCCTTGGTTGGGATATTTTTTTAAGATATTTATGGCAGATCATTTTGTGTTTCACGATGATGTCATTTTTAATTCCAAAGGATTTACAAAACGTTGTTTGATCAGAAAAGAATTTAATGGTTTAGAAACTCAATGGCTCGGTATCCCTGTCATAAAAAACAATGAAAGTAAAATCAAGGATGTAAGAATTGATCAAGAATCAATCAAAATTGAAAAACATCTCAATAAGCTTGAGTATTTATATCACTCTACTCCCTACTACGATTATTATTATCCAAGCATCCAAACTATTCTGTCTAAGTATGACCAGTTTGAATATCTAGCCGAATTTAACATCAACACTATTCAGGAATTGGCAGGTCTTCTTGAGATAAACAGTAAGTTCCACAAATCTTCTGAACTCAATTTAAATTTAAAAGCAGATGAATATAATCTTGCGCTAATTAAGAATTTTGATTGTAATCTTTACTACTCAGGCATTGGAGCAAAAGAGTATCAAGATGAAAGTAAATTTTCGAACGAAAATATTAGTCTTATATATTTGGATACACTTAAGTATTTGGATGAGAAAAATTATCCACAACATCAAGGAGAGTTTCTTACTGGCTTAAGTATTATCGACACCATTTTAAACGTTGGTGTAGAAGGTGTCAAAGAGATATTATTTTCAATGAGACAAAGATTCAATCCATCACAAATTGTTTAAAATGTTTAGAAATTTCATCTTCATTATATTGCTAAGCACTACCATCTTTTCTTGCATTACTAAAAAAGAATTTAATCAAGAAAAGGAAAATGAGCGTATTGAAAACATATCCTTTCCTGAAGATTGGACTGGCAGATGGCAAGGAGATTTAATGATCTATTCTGGTCTAGGCCTTCAGGACCAGCTCAAGATGGAGTTAATTATAGAGCCAATACCTGAATCTGAAAATTACACCTTTACCATAGTGTATGACACAGGTATAGAATTAAGTAAAAGAAATTATGAGCTGATAATTGTAGACAAGGAACAAGGACTTTTTATTGTAGATGAAAAAAACTCTATCCTTATAGAAAGTTATTTTATGGGAGGAAAATGGTTTCAGCGATTTAATGTTGCAGGGTCTAGTTTAGTCTGTACTATTGAACAACAAGGAAGAAACTTGGTTTGGGAGATAAGCTCTGGGAAGTCTGAAAAAATCAGCACAACTGGCGATACAAATATTGAGGGAATTCTTGAAGTAAACACCTTCCCAGTAGGTGTCTATCAGAGGGCAGTTCTCACTAAGTTTTAAAATCTGTCGAACTGGTCTTTTGCCAGTAATCAATCAATTTTAAGAATGCGTTTTCATCTGTCAACTCATATAAGGCATTGAGTTGGTGGTAATGAATTTTATCATACCAAGGATTACATAAATCAGAAATGTTGGAAGCATACTTTAAGTAAATCCCTTCATGATAGATTGAAATCATAGAAAACAATCCCTTCATAGCTTCATCCAATTCAGATTTATAAAAACCAAAACTTGCTAGTTCTGTTAGTGCAATTAGGAAAAACTGAAAACCATTCAATACTCCTTTACCCTTTTCAGAAGGATATTCCTCAATCCAATATCCATCTAGCAACGTTGTCTTGAGTCCATTCGATGGATCTAAACAATATGCTATAGCTCCTTTAGCAATGTTCAAATATTTTTCATCTGAACTCTCATGATACTTTCTTAACATTACACTAGAAATCACAGCTTGAGAAATTCCAGAAACCCATGGAGCAATAATCTCGAAACGAGAAAGATCATTTTTATATTCCCAAAAATATTGATCTCCTTTTGTTTGCATCTTAACAATCAAATACTCCAAATGCAGCTCAAATATTTCATTATCTCCTTTATTATAACTGTGCAAAGCATAAATGGCTGGCGTCAAAGGATTTTCCTTTCCATCTAATTCTGATATCGCAATTCCATTTTGAAAATTAAGAGAGTCCTTATAATTCTCTTCAAGGTAATTGAGAGCATTATAACGGGAATTGAATTTTGCAGAGATAGGATAGCTTACATCATTTACCAATTTTTCAACAACTTCTCTTTGTCCACTATTCTTAATTAGTCCTTTATCGAAAAGCACTGCGGATAATTTTCTCTTTATCCCTTCTGTATAATATGAACTACTTTTTTTCACTCCTTACCCTTCTGGGAAATATTTTGGATTCAACATTGAATAACGTAATTCGTCAAGGTATTCTCCACTCTTAAATACCGACTTGATTCCTTTCCCTTCAAAATTAAAACCTAACTTTTCTAATACCCTTCCAGACGCTTTATTAAACTCAAAAACTGAAGCGTACAATCTCTTTACATCATTTTGATTAAAGGCATGGTCGATTGTTGCTTTTACAGCTTGAGTAGTATAGCCTTTCCCCCAAAACGGCTCACCAACCCAATATCCAATTTCCGCACTGTGTTTATAGATATCTCCTTGTATATAATATCCAGCAATACCAATTAGTTGATCTTCTTTGCTTATCGCAAATGGATAATTATTTTGTTCAGTGCTTACCTTCTCAATAAAACCAATTGCATCTTCTAGCTTATAGGGATTAGGAAAATAGTCTCTCATATTATTCCAAATCTTAAGATTGTCGCCATACTTTACCAAGTTATCGGCATCATCAATTCTTAGTTTCCGGATTGTAATGTTTGACATAAATTACCATTTATAATTAGCAGATATAATTAGATTCCTTCCTGGAGCACTTAATCCAGAAGCAAAGGTACGGTAATGCAAATCAAATATATTTTCTAAACTAACTCTAAAGGTCCAATTACTCTTCAGATGGTAACTTGAATAAAGATTATAGGTCTGCCATGCTAGTGTCCCTTCAGGCAATGCATACTCAGGATTATCAGCTGAGCCTCCATATTCTTCAATTGGCTTTTCTCCGTTGTATCTCATAACCAAACTATTTTCCCAATTACCTTTTGAATATTTTAATTGAACCCTTCCATAAAGTGGAGGGATATGATCAAGTGGAGACTCACTATTGCCATCGTCAATTGAAATTCCAAGTGTATAATTGATTGATGCAGCTAATGAAAAACTTGAATTCAAATCATATTCAAATTGCCCTGAAAGTCCTCTTACTCGACCCTTTTCTGCATTTACATTTGCAGTTACATTTAGTGTATCAGCATTAGAAATAAAAATATCAGACCCATCTGGAAGCGTGAAATCACGGCGCACAATAATGTCATCTATGGAGCTATAAAATGCTGTTGCTCCTAGTTTGAGTTTTTTACCATTATAAGCAACATTAATTTCTGCATTGTTGGTTTTTTCAGGATTCAATTCT
>CALHKJ010000238.1 GCA_938033975.1 uncultured Saprospiraceae bacterium
AATGTCTAAGGTGAAATTCGAAAGAACATTCACCTCTTCTTTTTCACATGCTGAAAAAAATAATAAGCCTGTAAACAATAAACCCGCTATAAAATAATTTGTCTTCATTTCTATCTTTTTGTTTGTTAAAATTCAATTGTACCCTTAATATGCCATGCCTTCAATGTGGTTGCTTAAGCATTATGTCCAAGTAAACAGACTGTCCGTGATATGACTATGAAAAGTAAGGAATGACGGATTGGGAATATTACCGGAATGACTATTCAACTTGAACAGTTGAAGTTTAATTTAGAAGCTTTGTGTTTTTGGAGATAGGTAAAACAAAAAAGCCGCTCCTGTTCACAGGAGCGGCTTTTACAATTAACTTCTTTCTAATTAAAATCTATAACCTGCAGATACAGAAATACCAAGGTTGTCAAGGTAGGTTCTTGTATCATTGGTGTTATTATTTGAGGCAGTAATGGAGCTTATTGATCTACTTGTCCCAAATTTTAGTGAAGAAAAAATATGTTCTCCTAGATTATATTCAAGGCCTAATCCTAGGGATGAGGTAAATGATATCTTATTAAGATCATCCATAGAATAATTATCGCCTGAATTATGCATCATCATTTTATCTTCATAACTAAACTCTACATCTACTGATTGACAGTAATGCACCAAATAGTTTATATTCAATCCAGCTTCAGCAAAGACTTGAAGTCCTTTTGTTTGGAATAAGCTGAATCTTGGCTTTGCACCTATGCTTACAAAATTGAAAAACAACTCTATGTCTGCATTGGCATCCATCATGGTATGGTCATCCATTTCTTCGGCGAAAGTCAAATCCTGATTTGTGATATAAGCACCTGTAGGTGTTTGAGTCTCTGTAAATAATTGATATACCAAATCACCGTCTATGCTTGTAATGAGATCTTCTTGTTCATAAAGAAATTCACTTTGATACAAGCTCTTATTGGTGAAATGACGATATGATGCTGTATATGCTATAGCCCATCTCTTACTCAGATTCTGAGATACACCTATTCCTAATTCATAGCCCAATTGAGATTCATCATAACCAGTTAAGGTAAATCCAGTATTTTCCATGCCTGACATTCTGATCGAATTCATATTCAAATCGAAAAAGGCAAAAGCAGATAAGTTTTTACCAAAATTAGACTTCTGCTCAGGCTCAAATGCAGCCAATGACAATCCTTCAATTTTAGCTTTTGGTCTGGTAGCAGTGATGAGACTAAAGCTGCTTGTTAATCTTTCTAAATCAACAATTTTTTCAATCTTATCATTATTAACAGCTGCTGTCAGTACTTTATCATTAAAAGTAGTCTTGTTATCCAAACCACTATTATTTACAGAATTTTGATTTCTATTTATCCTTGACTCATTTACAGAAGTGTAACTAGGAGTCAGCTTAGGAGTAAAATTCTTCTTACTTGAGGTATTGCTAAGTTTTATAGCTGATGGCTTAGGGCTAACATTGATAGAAGCTTTTGTAGTTGCTTTCTTAGAATTATTTTGAATTGCATCCTCACCAACTTTACTTTCTTTAGTTGCACTGTCATTAGACTGAAGCTGATTAGCCTCTTCATTTTTATCTTTAGCTATACTTGCCTGTGCGTCATTAACTTGTTGTTGAATTTCATTAAGTTCAGATCTCAAATTATTTACCTCATCTGTGTATTTGACTCCAATCAATAATATTGGAATCAAAAGCAAAAATAAAAGTGGCCAACATCTTGTTTTCTTTTTCGACTTTTCCTCAGGCTTAACCTGACTCATTGCTGCCAAAAAAGCATCGTCTGTTGGATTATTCCAATCGCCGTTTTCGAGGTTCCCATCTTTTAATTTAGATTGGAACAATTTGTCAAGTTCTGTATAACTATTCTTACCCATTATTTCTCAAATTATATAACAACTTCAAGTTGATGTTGAAGTAATTTTCTTGCTTTCGATAATTGAGACTTTGAAGTCCCAACTGATATTTCTAAAATTTCTGAAATTTCTACATGTGAGTATCCTTCCATGACATAAAGGTTAAAGACTGTTCTGTAACCCGAAGGTAAAGCTTGAATTAACTTGGTTAAATTTTCGGAAGAAATGATACTTGATTCTTCTGAAACTTCCTCTACAACAAACTTATCATCTTCTAATTCGAAAGATTGAAAATTTTGCTTCTTTTTCCTCAAAAACATCAAATTGTCATTCACAACAATTTGTGATGACCATGATTTAAAATTCCCTCGATTTTCATCAAACTGACTCAATTTAGAAAATATATTAATCAATGCATTTTGCAAACAATCATCGGCATCAAAGGTATTTCTATTATATCTCAAGCATATAGTGTACCAGTAAGACTTATAAGTCCTATATAATTCCATTTGTGCTTTGGAATCCTGCTTTTTAGCTCGTGATATGAGTTCTTTTACCTCCATTAATAAATATCAAACCATTTTAAATTCGATACTATTATGTAAAGAAATTCGAATGGTTGCCTTAATGTCAGAATAAATTGAAGAAAAAGCCACAAATGGCCCAAAAAGCAAGAAAAAATGTCAATATGAAGATATTATTTAGGCCTATAATTCCTAAATCGCATCTTTAGCACCCCAATTACTGCCTCCTTGAATATGCTAGTATCCATTTTGGAGGTGCCTAATTCACGGTCAATAAAGGTTATTGGGTACTCTTTGATCTTGAATCCAAGTTTCGTGGCATAATATTTCATTTCAATTTGAAATGCATAGCCTATAAACTTGATAGAATCTAAGTCCATTTTTGAGAGAACTTGGCTTTTATAACAAACAAAGCCTGCAGTTGGATCTTTGATATTCATGCCTGTAATCAACCTTACATAAATTGAAGCTCCATAAGATAGCATCAAACGATAGGTAGACCAATTGCTAATATCACCTCCTTTTACATATCTACTGCCTACAACCACACCAGTATCATCTGTTTTACAAAGCTCCAACATAGGTTTAAGCGCCGAAATCGGATGACTAAAATCTGCATCCATTTCAAAGATGTAATCGAACTGATGTTCAATCCCATATTTAAAGCCTGCAATATATGCTGTACCCAATCCAAGCTTCCCTTCTCTTTCAAGCAAATGGATTTGTTTCGGATTTTCTTTTTGCAAAATCTTTACCTCATTTGCTGTGCCATCTGGAGAACCATCATCCACCACTAGCACTTCGAAAGAATTATCTTCTTTCAAAATAGCTTCTACAATCAATCGAATATTTTCGATTTCATTGTAAGTCGGAATAATGATTAGATTTTTACTCACTAGTAAGTTTGGCTTAAAGGTAAAGATAAAACTATCTTCTCTGCTGTTTTATTCTCCAAATCTATTCTTCGATGATTGAAAGGACAGCCTCTATGACATCGGCTTCTGTTGGTTTGCAAAAGTAATCACCATCAGATCCAAAAGGTGGTCTATTTGCGGAAGCTGTTATCGTTTTAGGAGAAGCATCTAATTGAAAAAATCCTGATTGCTTTTCAAGAACCTCTTGCATCATGTAGGCAGTAGCTGCTCCTGGAAGATCTTCGTCCATAAAAATTACTCTGCCCGTTTTGGCAATAGAATTTCCTATGAGATGGTTTGTATCAAATGGTAATAAGGTACGGACATCTATGAGTTCAACTTTCAAATCATACTCTTCAAGTACCTTGACTGCTTTTTCTGCAATTCTAACACACGCACCATATGTAACCAATGTCACATCTTCTCCTTCCTGCATAATTTCTGGAACTCCCAATGGAATTTTATACTCTAATATATTAGTTGGCAATTGCTCTTTCAGACGGTAGGCATTCAATACCTCTATCACCAAACCTGGATCATGACCAGCCAATAAGGTATTATAGAATCCAACTGCCTGAGTCATATTTCTAGGTACACAAATATGCATACCCCTCAATGAGTTGATCAACATGCCTAGATGAGATCCAGAATGCCAAATACCTTCCAACCTGTGACCACGAGTTCTTATAATGGCAGGTGCCTTTTGTATACCATCTGATCTATAACGCAGACAAGCAAGGTCATC
>CALHKJ010000239.1 GCA_938033975.1 uncultured Saprospiraceae bacterium
ACCTTGTTAATGTGAATAATAAATTTTTATCTTTGCAGCCCTAAATTAAATAACATTTTTAAACCATTTAAATTTATTCATGCGTCAATATGAAGTTACTTTCATCGTCGATCCCGTTCTGTCAGGCGATGAAATCAAAAAGGCAGCCGATACGTACTCCACTCTTCTCAAGGATGAGGGATGTGAGATTGTGCATATCGAGAATATAGGCTTAAAAGAATTGGCCTATACTATCAATAAGAGAAATTCTGGTATCTACTACACGATGGAATTCAAGACAGAGTCAGGTGCAGTGATCCCTAAATTAGAATTATCATTAAGACGAGATGAAAGAATCATGAGGTTCTTATCATTATTCCTTGACAAATATGCTGTAAAGTATAATGAGGACAAGAGAAATGGATTGATTGGTAAAAAAGAGAGCGTCATTAAAAATGGAGCTAAGCCAAAGGCGGAAGCTAAAACTGATGTTAAATCAAAATCTACTTCAGAAGCTAAGGCAAAGCCAGCAGCTCAACCCAAAGCAGCACCTGTGGCTGCTGCAGTAGCAGCTCCAGCAGCAACAACAACTGAAACGAAGGAAGGTGATGTTAAAGTCACAAGAACTGTAACCGAAACAAGAACAGTAAAAGAACCAGTGGTTGTATCTTCTGCTGCCGCGACCACTACTGTTAACGAGGTTGCAGAAACAGTTGACCTTAGTAAAATTGAAGGAATTGGTCCTAAAACAAAGGACCTATTAAATGAGGCTGGAATCAGCTCATATCAAGATTTAGCTAGTTCTTCAGAATCAAGATTAAAGGAAATCCTTACCACGGCAGGTGGAGCATTTGCTACAATGAACCCTTCTACATGGGGGCAACAAGCACGTTTGGCTGCAGAAGGTCAATGGGATGAGTTGAAATCACTTCAAGATAAACTTGATGGTGGTATCGATAGATCTAAATCAGAAGAAGAATAATTAATTAATAATAAATTTATAGATCATGGCATCTAGAGATGATATAAAGTTTTTAAGTAACCCGAATCTGGGGAAATCAAGAAAAAAGTATTGCCGATTTAGAAAATTCGGTATCAAACATATTGATTATAAAGATCCTGACTTCTTAGCTCAGTTTGTAAACGAGCAAGGAAAAATTCTTCCAAGAAGAATTACCGGAAATTCATTAAAGTACCAAAAGAAAGTTGCTATCGCAATCAAAAGAGCAAGACACTTAGCTCTTATGCCTTATGTAACTGATCTTTACAAATAAGATTCTACGATGGAAATAATATTATTAAAAGAACTAGACAAAGTAGGATACAAGCACGAAGTAGTCAAAGTAAAAAATGGCTATGCTAGAAATTTCCTAATTCCTCAAGGACTTGCAGTTATCGCTAACAGTGATAATATGAAGAAACTTGATAGCCTTAAAGAAAAAGAAGCTCAAGCTGAATTGGCTAAATTGGATATCTACAAAGAAATGGCAGTTAAATTAGAAGGCCAAACGCTTAAGATTCCAGTAAAGGCTGGTACAAGTGGAAAGATCTTTGGCTCAGTTAATAACACTCAGGTAATTACAGCAATCAAAGAATCTTTCGATTTAGAAATCGAAAGAAGGAAGGTTCAATTGCCAGAAGACATCAAAGAGATAGGAACATATCCTGCAGTTATTAACTTGCACGATGAAGTAAAAGCAAACGTAAATTTAGAATTGATTCAAGACTAAAATCAAGTCTAAATTTCAAGATACCAAAAGGGAGTTCATTTTAAATGAACTCCCTTTTTTTATTGCTTACTAACAACTTAAACTTTCCGTCAGAAGCCATTCAAATCTCGGTTCCCGGTTCCCGGCTCTTCAAAATCTTTCATCTCCAATCTTTCATCTCCAGTCTTTCGTCCAAGTCCTTCGTCTCAAATCAAAAATTACACTCCGCCCCATATTCATCCAACCAATCTTCGCATTTCTGATAACCAGGCATCACCTGTTCTACGATCTTCCAAAAAGCAGGGGAGTGGTCCATAACTTTCAAATGACTCAGTTCGTGAACGATGACATAGTCAATCACATCTCTATTGGTTAATAACAATCGACTTGATAAATTTATATTCCTTTGGGACGAGCAACTTCCCCAGTTTGAAGTATTGTATTTAAGTGATACACTGTTTAGTGGTTCATGGAAAAATCGATCATTAATCTGATTTACTCTGTGGGTTACCACTGGTAAATAAGCTTTGTTGATCAATTTGATAATAACTCCTCTAATAGCATCTTGTTTAGCCTTTTCTTTGGCATTAGACGGGCATTTAATCATGATTTTTTTACCAACGATTTTTGCGGTCACAGTTTTGCGCAGAGATTCTTCTATATCCAAGAGATATACATCCCCCATCACCTTTAATTCTTCACCATGCCTATAAACCCTAGGAATGAGTTGATCTAGGATGCCTGGGCTTTCTTTAACAGCCTTTTTGACCCAACGTTTGAGCTTTTCAAGTTCTAAGTCCATAAGGGGCCCTAAACCAGCCCCATATGGCATCCTTAGAATGATGTATTTTTTCCCGATGCTATATCTTAAAGAATTACGGAATTCTTGATAGACCCTTACTTCGAGCTTTTTGTCATTTAGTGTTATGTAGTGTGTGCTGTATTTTTTAGCCATTCACTTTTATAAATGTCCATATTATCCTTGATTTGCATCAAATGATTTTATCGTCTCTGCAAGAACTTTCACGCTGTCCAATTCCATTGCATTGTAAATGGAGGCTCTGAAACCACCTACTGATCTATGCCCAGTTATTCCAATACAATTGTTGGCATTTGCGGAAGCGAGAAAAGCTTCTGTATGACTATCGTCATGTAACTTGAATACGACATTCATTTTTGATCTATCATCTCCTAAGACAGGTGCAAAGAATAATGAACTGTTATCAATCGTATTATATAACAACTCAGCTTTTTCATTGTTCCTTTTTTCTGCACCTTCAACTCCACCATTTTCTTTCAACCATTCCAATGATAGCATAGAAGTATAAATTGGAAATACTGGTGGTGTATTAAATGCAGATCCTTTGCTAATGTGAGTTTGATAATCCAGCATAGTTGGAATTTCTCTTTCCACCTTTCCTAGAATATCCTTTTTTACAATTACTAGAGTCACTCCAGCTGGTCCAAGGTTCTTTTGCGCACCTGCATAGATTACATCAAACTTGTTTACATCTAATCTTCTACTGAAAATATCAGAAGACATGTCTGCCACCAATTGAGTGTTAATATTTGGAATTTCGGCATATTGAGTTCCGAAGATGGTATTGTTGGTAGTTATATGCGCAAACTTATATTTTGAGTAATCTTGATCTAACTTCGGTATATAGGTAAAGCCCTTATCTTCTGAACTAGCAACAACCTCAATGTTTCCAAAATGCTTTGCCTCAGCAATAGCCTTTTTTGACCAAGTACCTGTATTCACATAGGCAGCAGTATCGCCATTGTTTAGAATGTTCATACAAGTCATATAGAACTGTGAACTTGCTCCACCTGTGAGGAAAAGTACTTCGTAGTCGTCATTAATATTCAATAATTCTTTCACTAAGGAGTGAGATTTCTCCATTACCTCCTTAAAATCTTTCGATCTGTGAGAAATTTCCAAAATAGAAAGACCTAAGCCATTAAAATTTAATACTGCGTCTGCAGCTTTTTTAAATACTTGTTTTGGTAAAATAGCAGGCCCAGCATAGAAATTATGAGTATTCATTTTAAATATAAATTATAATTTTTTGTAATATTTTAAACTCAACTGAAAAGTACGAAAATTTATGACGACATAGTTGAAGTTTAAATTATTAGTACTATCTTTGCAGCCCTTTCAGAAGTGAAAGGAAGAAAAATAATTGACAAAGTGGAAGGTAAATTGCGTTAGAATTTGGACTGAAGTCAGTCAAGAATCGGACTATAGAAATTAAATGGGTACTGTGTTCACAGTACACTGCTTGTTTCCGGATTTATCCGGGTAGAATGAGT
>CALHKJ010000240.1 GCA_938033975.1 uncultured Saprospiraceae bacterium
AATCTTCTCTCTTCAAAATCTATCAATCAATGCTGATACTTATCAATGGGTATATGGAGATCAAACAGCTAGTGGTGCAAACCCTACTTTTGATTTTGAGACACCAGGTGACCAAGAAGTTATGCTTACAGTAAGCAACAATAGCAATGGATGTGAGAATAGTATACTGAAAACAATTTCGCTCGATGGAGAAGACAAATCAGTTGAGTTACCAAATGTGTTTTCTCCAAACAGTGATTCGAGAAATGACTTTTTCAATTTCGGAGATGATCTAGCCGCCACTGATAATATAGATATTGTAGAATTCAAAATTTACAATAGATGGGGGCAATTAATTTATGACAATGATACACCGGCTACAGGTTGGAATGGTTTTTATCAAAACAAAATAGCACCAGCAGAGGTATATTCATATTTCATAGAGTATTCCATCAATGGATGTAACAATAAAACCAAAAAAGGTAATTTAACCTTGGTAAGATAAAACTGATAGTCTAGACTATCGGTTGATGCTAGAAAAATAGTGGCTTCAAAAAAGTTTGAAGCCACTATTTTAATATTAAGAAAAATCAATCAAGATGAAACAACTTTTCTTCATCGTCACCTTTCTCTTCCTATCAAAATTTGTTTGCTCCCAAACAGCCTCTTTCCCTATGGAACAAGGAAAATGGTGCTACAGTTATTATACAGAGGACAATAGCCAATTTTATAACTGGGACGCTTGTATCCAAATTGTTTCTGACACCATCATCAATGATACAAGATATGCTTCAGCAAAAGCAGGCAATAGATTTAATTACTTCAATACTGTCGATACTTACATATTTAGAGAAGAAAATCATAGAGTATACATTTGGAACCAGGAAGAATCTACAGAGCATCTCATCTACGATTTTAACCTAAACGTTCAGGATACGTTTGTTAGTAATTATTTTTGGTCAAGCAATGGAAATGATGCCACCATGATTGTTAGATCCATCGACACCCTCATCGGAATAGACGGTGTACCTAGAAAAGAATACTATTTGGACAGCGACCCTTACAGTGGAGAGTACTACTCTACTTTTTGGCTAGAAGGAATTGGAGATGCCATATGGCCATTCTTTGACCCTAACTATTTTGGAGGTACCTCACTAAGTGGTGGTTATAACTTTTTGTGTTTTTCAGATTCATTAGGAATTTCATTTTTAGCAGATTCAGTTTCAGAAGTGGATTGCTTGAATGCTTCCCCTGTGGGTAATATCATCCACAACATTGATATAAAAATATTTCCTAATCCTGCACAACAGTCAATTAAAATTTCATCTCCTGATTATTTGATTAAAGAAGTAAGACTATACAATCTGCAAGGAGTGGCTATTTTTTCTACTTCCGTAAATGGCAATGAGGCAGAAATAGAATTAAGTACCAATATCAAAGCTGGTGTTTACTTTTGTGAAATCATTACCAAGCAAAATCAAAGAAACTTTCAAAAAATCATAGTCTTTGACTAAAGGCTGAACAAGTATTACTAATAAAACTATCTTTTTATCTTAGCAATGTAAAGCAGAGATATGAAGGAAAATAATTTTCTAGATCTAGAACCCAAAAAGCTCAAAAGTACTTTTGGAATAATCGCTTGCATTATTGCTGCATTATGGTTGAGCTTAGTTATCCTCCCAGGCTATCTGAGAATATATCCTTTCTACAACCTTGCTGATTTGATACCAATCCAAATGGCAGGAACTGCCTTTGCAATTGTATCCTTACGGAAAAAAGAACCAAAAAGGATTTTGTATTTAATTGGCTTAATCATCAATGGCATTGGCTTTCTATATTTTCTTTTAGATACAATATTTTATTAAAAATGGAAGAACCAATTATCATCAAAAAAATATTTGCAGTAAGCAAAGAAAAACTTTGGTCAGCACTGACTGATATAAAAGAAATGAAACTTTGGTTTTTTGAAATTCTGGAAGACTTCAAACCAGAAATAGGTTTCACAACCCAGTTCTTAATTACCAATGAAGGAAGAAATTTCACACATATTTGGAAGGTCACCGAAGTGGTGCCCTATCAGAAAATTACAACCAACTGGACTTTTACAGAATACGAAGGAGATTCATTTGTAAGCTTTATCATCGCCGAAAAAGACAATGGACTTGAATTAACACTACATGCTGAAGTAACCAAGAGTTTTCCAAGTGACATCCCAGAATTCAAACGTGAAAGTGGTGTTGGAGGTTGGGAATATTTTATCAACCAAAGACTATCTGATTACCTAAATAAAAATTGAGAGCGGAGCACTTAATGCCAGACCAAAGCTCCACTCTCAAACAAACAATTTGATCGTTTTATACCATTCACCTTTAAGATTCATTCCAAGACTTTTTTACTTAGTCCATAGACATCTTATTTTTTCGTCATGACTTACTAGTGACTTGTGAGCAATTAGCTAAAAAATATACTTCCAAGCTTTCGTTTTTCAAGAATTAATTTTTAATGATTAAGAGTTATCTTGCCATTAAATAATACAATTGCAAAAATGGCATACAATGAACATCAAGCAGACCGAATAAGAGCAAGGCTCAAACATATCAAAGAGCTCAAAGAACTAAAGATGATGGGTGGACTTATTTTTATGGTCAATGAAAAAATGTGTGTCGGGATTGATATAGATAAAAAAACATCACACGATCGATTAATGGTGAGAGTAGGCAAATTGGCTTATATGGATCTCTTGAATAAAAAAGGTAGCCGCAAGATGGATTTCACTGGAAAACCAATGCGAGGATTTCTTTTCATCGAACCGGAAGGCTTTGATATGGAAGAAGATCTTGATTTCTGGATTGAAAAAGCCTTAGAATTTAATACCTTGCTATAATGGAAAGTCAAAAACACTTATTTCAATTAGACAATTCGATACACTATCTCAACAATGCCTATAAGGCTCCACTTTTGAAATCTGGAGAAGAAGCAGCGATCAAGGCATTACAAAGAGGACGTACTCCTTCCAATATTAGTGTTGATGACTTTTTTGATGAAGTAACAGAAGTCAAGAGATTGTATGCACAACTGA
Source organism: uncultured Saprospiraceae bacterium (assembly GCA_938033975.1). Lineage (GTDB taxonomy): Bacteria > Bacteroidota > Bacteroidia > Chitinophagales > Saprospiraceae > JAHDBF01. The sequence goes on from CALHKJ010000240.1 coordinate 3,059, forward strand.
TCAACGCCGGGTCTGACCAGATAGCCATGACTCCATCTACTTCATATGCCTTTGCCAACATCTTACATAACATCCCTGCCAAACCAGGAGGTAAGGTAATCACTGTAAAAGATGAATTTCCTTCAGATGTATTTGCTGCACAAGCTTGGTGTCATAAAAATAAAAACGAACTTCACTTTGTAGGACCAAACTCAAATCACAGATCAGAAATTTCTACAAGCTGGAATCAAAATATCTTGGACCAGATAAATGAGAACACTTCTTTCGTCATCATGTCATCTATTCATTGGTCAAATGGTGTGAAATTTGACCTAAAGAAAATTGGAAATAAATGTGCTAAATTTGGAGCTAAACTGGTTGTCGATGGAACACAATCAGTCGGCACTCAACCCATTGATGTTAATGATTGTAAAATCAATGCACTTGTCACTGCTGCTTATAAATGGTTACTCGGTCCATATAGCCTAGGTATGATGTATCTTGATGAAAGTTTTAACCATGGCAACCCTATAGAAGAATCTTGGATGAACCGATCCAATGCGAAAAACTTTAGTAGTCTCACTAGCTATGATGAAAACTATAGACCTGGAGCTGGCAGATATAGCATAGGAGAAGCCAGCAACTTTATCCTTATGCCAATTGCTAAAGCGGGATTGACGCAAATTATTGAATGGGAACCAGAGGCAATCCAGAGTTATGACAAGAATCTAACTGCACCACTTTATGAATACCTCAACTTAGAAAACAATGGTGACTTTGCCAACCATCTCTTTTCTTTACCCATACCTGAAAGGATCAACAAAGAAAAACTAAAAGAGAACATTGAGAAAAGGAAAATAATAGTATCACAAAGAGGAGAATCAATCAGAGTATCTGTCAATGTGTTTAATAATGAAGCGGACATTCAAGCATTGATTGAAGCAATTGACGCATCCTAAACTACTCAATTGTAACGGTCTTTCTCTCTACATCGGACATGATAAATTGACCCACTGCCCCACCTGTAACATTGGTTGGAACATTTGCAGGCGCGCCATCAAAAAGACCTCCTCTAAATTCAGTCTCCAAAAGAATGGCATTCAGGTTTTCAAAATCTGCCTTTGTAATTGAAAACATTTCAAACGTGATTTGATCACCTGGCTCAGCATAAAAGGTGAAAAACTCTGCATCCCCGATATAACTACCATTTACGATATCATCACTTGTGAAAAACCAATCAATCAATGTCTCAGTAAAATACTCACCATTGATCAGCATTTTAAAAATATAATGATCGTCTTCTGTTGCAGGCTCCTGAAAAAATGGTATCACAGAATAATTATCAGGAAAATCTTCTTCTTCATCTTGACCCGGAAATACTGGCGGCTCAAATTCTAAAACCTGTATAGAATCTAGCTTTGTCAATATTGGAAGCTCCGTAGTACCAACATAAGTTTTACCATCATAATCAATATCCAATGTGTATGACTTTCCTTCCTCCCCGTAATAATCAGCTGGAGTATGATATTTTCCGGGCGCCATTTCCGAAAGGTTTACCACATTGCTACCATCTGTAATGGATACAACTGCTCCTTGTGCTGGTTCTGGAAAACCTGTCCCAAAATAATCCTTGGTCAAGCTCAAATCAATTACATGCTCTACCGTATCTGTAGTCACAAATGCATCCACAACCAATCTAATATTATCATCAGAATTCAAATCTAATTCAATGGGCTCAGTACATGAACTAACAATAAAAACCAAGGCCATAATATATATAACTATCTTTTTCATTTCTTAAAATTTGAAGTTGTAAGTAACTGATGGAAGTATTGGGAAGATGTAGGTCTTCTCTGCTATTTGTTTATTTGGATTGTCTGGATCTTCACGGAAATTGATAGAGTATGCATTTTTTCTATTGTATACATTGTACACAGACACGTTCATATCCCAGAAGAATTTCCTTCCAACTTTCTCTTTGTTTTTTAATGTAAAACCGATATCTCCTCTATGGTAAGCAGGCATCCTTTCAGCATTCCTATCAGAATAAACAGGAACAGTCCACCCATTGTACTCGTACTTACCTGTAGGAAAAGTTACCGCTCTCCCAGTGGCATATACCCAATTTGCCGAAAGGTCAATTCTTGGACTCAGTTCATAAGACAATACTAAGCTTGCATCGTGAGTTTTATCCCAAGTAGCATTGTACCACTCACCATTATTGATCTCTGCAATTTTTCTCTCACTTTTAGAAAAAGTATAACCTATCCAACCAGTCAATCTACCGCTGCTCTTCTTCAATAAAAACTCTGCTCCATAAGCTCTTGCCTCACCAAACCTCAGCTCTCCTTCGATAAATTGATTCAACAAAAGTGCAGCATGATCTTTAAAGTCAATCGCATTTTGGATATCCTTATAATACACCTCTACAGAAGTCTCATAGGTGTTGTCTTGGAAATTATGAAAGTATCCCAATGCCACTTGATCAGCCAGTTGAGGCTTTACATTTGTAGATGAAGGAAACCAAATATCCAAAGGTGAACTAGAAATCCCATTAGATGCCAAGTGGATGTATTGAGCCATCCTGTTATAACTAGCCTTGATAGAATTATTTTCACCCAGCTTAAACCTTAGACCCAATCTCGGCTCTAGATTTCCAAATTGATTGTAGATTTCTCCCTTTTCATAAAAAGAGGTATCCTGAACCTGAAAATTTTCATCATAGGAATAAACATTCGAACCACCAGTGTTTGCAAAAACTGAATAACGTAAACCATAGAGGGCTGTTATACCGTCAGTGATCTTTTGTTCATTGCTAAGATAAATAGCCCCTTCCAATGCCTCGCGATTATCAAGATCCAATCCACCAAATATACTCTCGCCTACTCCCTCAATAACTCCTGGTTCAAACTCATGATCAGTTATCTGTGCTCCGAACTTCAAACTATTGTTTGAATTCAAAAAATAATTAAAATCAAGTTTGCCCGAAATATCTCGAATACTGGAATCCCACTTAAAGCCAGTTCCTGTATCACTAGATCCAAGACTATAATCGTAGTCACTATATATGAATGTGAAATTTGAAAAAAGTCGATCGTTGTAGATATGATTCCACCTTGCTGTTCCTGTCTTATTCCCCCATTGTATCCTTGCCCCTCCTGCTTCAAAAACATCATCTCCAAAATAGCCAGATAAAAATATACGATCCTTTTCACCTATTTTATAGTTGGCTTTCGCATTCAGATCATAGAAGAAAACTTTGTTGTTACGGATAGACGTATCCTTTGCAAAACGTAGGAATTGATCAGCATAGGTTCTTCTACCCGCAACTATAAATGAACTTTCATTTTTCTTTAAAGGTCCTTCGACAGTAAGCCTTGAGGAAATAGTTCCAATTCCGCCTGTTGCTGCAAATCTCTTTTTATTTGCCTCATTCATTCTTACATCTAGAACTGAACTTAATCGTCCTCCATATTCTGCCGGAATTCCTCCTTTATAAATCTCTACATTTTTAACAACATCCGGATTGAAAACAGAGAAGAAGCCTAAAAAGTGTGCAGCATTATAAACCGTAGCCTCATCCAACAAAATTAGATTCTGATCAACAGATCCACCTCTTACATTAAAACCAGATTGACCTTCACCTGTAGCAGAAACTCCTGGCAATAATTGGATAGCCTTTATGATATCCACCTCCCCAAATACAGCAGGAATACTTTTAATCTTTGCAATTGAGATCTTTTCTTTACTCATCTCAATGCTTTCAATATTCTTATTTTTCTTTTCCGCAGTTATTACAACGTCGGTCAACTTGGTCCCTTCTTCATCTAGCTCAATATCCAATTTGATGTTTTCAACTAAGTTGATTTGTTTGGTGAAGTCTGCAAAACCAACATAACTGGACCTAAGAAAATATTCTCCTTCTGGTAAGGTGATGGAATAAAATCCATAAGCATTGGTGACTGTACCGGTATTTATTTCTTCAATCAAAACATTGGCACCAATCAGACTTTCTCCTGATGATTTATCGAAAATAGTACCTGAGATGGTGTATTCATTCGCTTGCGCAAATATTGATGTTGCTGAAAATAAAATAAGGCAACTTAATAAAAGATTCTTCACATGATTTATTTTAATGAGGGCATATATAATATAAGGTGCATTAAATTCCTAAAAGGTTGCACTTCCCCATTTAATATTATAAAACTCTACGAAGATTACGTTTAATTGCAGGACATTGTTACCCTAACTTGGCTAATTCTGAGATTTATTCGACCAAAAGTCTTCTATATACGATCACAACAAGTCAAGTACTTAAGTTCTAAAACTTTAATCCAATCTTGACAACTTGACTGGTTCTAGTTTCAAATGCTGTTCCTATTAAGAACCTATCTTTGAATTCTAAATATGCTCCCAAGGAATAACCCAATCCAAAAATATTTTCTTCGAACAAATACTCCTCTGGAGAGACACCGTCATTTCTATATTCAGAATTGACAAAAAAAGAGGGGCCTGCCAAAATATTAATGAAGAGCCTTGTTTTCTTCGAGGCCTTATTTAGATAAAGTCTAGGACCAACTACTATTAATACACCAGTTGTATTACCTCCATCATGAGCAAAGTTATTATCATCTCTATCAAACTGAGAGTAGGACAAGGCTGCTTGCGCCTCCCACGAAAATCTTGGCAATAATCTGAACTGTTTGTTATAGCCAACATAAAAACCTAGATCTGGATTATCAAAATAATCGCCTGGATATCCAATATAAATAGTACTAGAGTTTTTAGATACTTTTGTTTCCTGCGAAAAACCTGTTGATAAGAAAAAAATGGAGGTGAAGATGCAAATAAGGAATTTCATTTTTATAATTTCTTGCAAAAAAAAACTTGGGCGACTAGTCCCATTTAAGGTCTGTTATCTCTTCTTTTATTATTAGTTTTCTCTTTAGTACCCAAAGCATATTTTAGCTTTATTCTATAATTAAAAAAAGGTAGAATACTTGTACCAGGACGTGTGCCTAAATTAGTCAGCTCCTCGAAAGAAGCGTCAATCGGAAGTATATCTTCATATCTGACATTAAAATTTTGAACGCCTAATGCATATGTTATTTCGAGAACTAAAGGCGAAGTTTCAGATTCGAATAACCATCCAAAATCTGCAGCCAAAGCATAAGTTCTCCTAATTCGCTTTGTATCAAATCTTTGTTGATAAGTACGATCAAACCGCCAAAGCCACTCTTGCTCTTCCATGCTGACTCTTTTGTACAAAAACTGTGGCCCGATAAAGAAATGATCTGTCAGTAGCACTTTGGCACCTGTTTGAAATCTTATACCTTTTTTATTTTTCGCATTAAAATCTACAAGGGTTGGGTTTTTACTAAAAAGCAAAAAACCTCCCTCAATATCCCAGTACCATTTTTTATACAGATGTTGCTCATAGCCGATCTGAACTCCTGCTGGCACATTAATAAGTGCACCAGGATTAACATAGACATACCTATCTGCTCTAGGCAATTTCTCGTTGCTAGAAGTCTGGCCATGGACACTCAAAACACACAACCATAGAAAACATACAAGGCTATTAATCCTGAAGTGCAAATTGTCCTATTTTGGAAACATTGTCGATATCCGAATAATCATACTGATGTAAAATATCATCGCCAACTACCATCAAAAGACCATTGGCAGGAATCAAATCATATGCACTAAAGCCAGGGAAGTGATATAACTCAACTGGGTTTGCCCCATTTGACACATCAAAAATAGTAAGTCCGTCATTTTTTTCCGTTACAAACAAGATATCTCCATCTAATGCGATTCCTTTAGGTGCATCCATTAGTAACATGTTGACCTGTATTGGATTACTTAGATCCGTAATATCATATACTCTCATCTGATCAGCTAGCTCAGGTCTCCAGCATTGATCAAACTCTCCAGTTGTTGAGTTCTCTAAAGTTGAATAAGCATATGTTGCATTAGCAGCAATTGGATCACTAAAGCATGCACCATTACCAAAAGCATTATAATCAGTTCGACTTTGAAATTGAGGAACTCCATTTTCTCCAATGATATAAATGAACATTGATTGCATCGATCCAACAAAAATATTTTGTCCAGTTATGAACAAAGACTCAATATCAAAGTCTAAAGTTTGCTCATCTATAATTTCTGGTTTTGACGGGTCGTCCAAACTAAGGGTTTTCAATTGACCATCTCCTAAGACGTATAAGAAATTTCCTAGAGTCAACATATTAGCATATGATCCTGATAACACTTCTGCTGTTGGCGAGAATTCACCCGCTGCATCTTGTGCACATGAACTGATCATTAGACTAAATAAAAGTAGGTATAGTAAGTTCTTCATTATATTCTGCATTCAGGGTCAAATAATCGTGTCTCTTCCCAATTGATCACAAAACCTTTGCTCGAGTCAACACATTCAAAAAAGCCAGTATAGTTTGGCGGAAACATTCCATTAGCATCGCTGCTCAATTCATCTCCAGCAAAGAAAGATGGAATTTCACAGGTCTCTTCAATTTCAAAATTTGCAAATATTTCAAGACCAGAAGGTTCAGCCCCTGATAATAGGAAGGCTTTGAAATCCGAACCATGATTGGCATATAAATAACCAGACTTGATCGTAAAATCAGTATTACCTGGTATATTAATAAAAGAAAGCTTTATAGGATCAGCTGGATTGGTATTATCAACTATGTGAATACCCTTAAACCTTTCATTAATCAATAAATAGGGAGCTGTGTATACGATTTTTCCCAAAGAGCCAAATTCACGTGGCCCTTGCACTGCTACGAAATTTTCTTCATCACTTATATATACTGGCTTCATACCATCTACCTCCAAAGTGATCGGATCATCAGATAAGCAACCCACCGTACTAAAGGCAAATAGAAATAGTAATAATTTTTTCATTAGTTATAAGTATTTGATGTTGTAACGAAAGGCTTTTTTAAATGGTTGGTAGGATCACACAAACCTACAGTATATCTTAAATATGATGCTAATTAAATTAGATTTCTTGACATTAAAAATAAAGCTCAATACTTTCGAGTTATATTAATACTTTCCCAAAATTTAAACATGCGCACATTAATAATAATAATAAGCTCTCTCCTATTCTCTTCATTGTTATCAGGTCAAACGGATCTGCAATTAAAAATTACAAATATTAAAGAGATAAAAGGGCAAATCATTGTCAACATTTTCGATAAGGCTGAAAACTTCCCATTAGAAGGTAAGGAATTTAAAACCATTACAATTCCTGTTGAAGACTACAGCTTAAATGTGCAGAAAATCCATTTGCCGAAAGGTGAATACGCAATAGCATTGCTCCACGACGAAAACTCAGATGGTGAATGCAACTTCAACTGGATAGGAATCCCTACAGAAGGATATGGTTTTTCTCAAAATGTCAAACCAATTATATCTGCGCCGAGTTTCGATGAAACAAAATTTGAAATGATTGATAAGCACAGTATGGAGATCAGTTTAATCCATTAAAAAAGCCCCAAAATGAATTCATTTTGAGGCTCCCATATTTTTTCTACTAATTTTTACTTTGCAGCAAGCTCAGCTAGTTTTTCATCCAACTCATATTCATCTCCTGCGGTGTAGCCATTATGCGCATAGACAACGTGACCTTCACCATCCACTACAAAAGTCTGTGGGATCGTTTGAAATTCTAAAACATTCATTGATTCAGAGTTTACATCTGAAAGAACAGTGAATTCCCAGCCTTTAGTAGTTACTTCAGCAGGTACTTTAGATAGACCTCTCGCATTGTCTATAGTTACAGCTAAGAGTTCTACATTATAATCATCTCTCCAATCAGGATAAAAATCTGTAAGAGCGTCTAACTCAGCTTTACAAGGTGTGCACCATGTAGCCCAAAAACTAATAACTGTTAGCTGACCTTCTTTTATATAATCATAGATATCAACTGATTGTCCATCTAAAGTCTTTAGTTGAAGAGATGGAATTTTACTTTCTGTTGAGGCTAGGGTTGGCGGTACTGTCGTGGTGAATGCAGATGACAAACTAAAAACAATAGCCAAAAACAATAGATTTAATACTTTCATGCTGAATTATGTACTTTTAATATTTGATTCAAATTAGGCTAAATTATTACCCCGTTCTTGTTTCTTGTATGTGTTTAACCATAGTTTAACCCATATTAAGCTACAAATGTTAATATTTTTTTTAGATGATACATCGTACCGTATACTTTATCTTTCTTAGTGTCTTCATGACTACTATATCATTTAGCCAAGAAAAGGGCATATTTTCTGGAGGTTTCCAGAGTAATGCCAACTTTTTTCTAAGAGATTCATTAATTGGAGCAGCCAATATTCCACAATATGATAGACAACTTTTTGGAGCTGAGGCCTGGCTCAATCTAGGTTACCGAATTAATGGCTACTCAGCCGGTGTGAGA
>CALHKJ010000241.1 GCA_938033975.1 uncultured Saprospiraceae bacterium
AATATGGTTTCTCAATTGCCCTCTCTGACTTGAGAATGATTGGTAATGAAAGAGGTGACGATGATAATGGGCTTACTTCAGGCAGTGTTACAATCATTGAATGTGCACAGGCCTGTATTGATCAAAGTTCACCAATTGTCCTAACACAAGATATAACTGTAAATTTAAATGAATTAGGGTTGGCTAGTGTTGTACCAATTGACTTAGATGCTGGTAGCACAGATGATTGTGAGATTGTCGATTACAGTATAGATATCAATTCTTTCAATTGTTCTCAAATAGGTTCAAATGGTGTTATTTTAACTGTGACAGATGATTCCGGTAATACAAGTACTGGAGTTGCTAATGTAGTCATACAAGATGTTACTCCACCTTTGGCTTTGTGTCAGAATGTAGATGTGCAATTAGATGCAAATGGGCTTGCTTCATTATCAGCAACACAAATAAACAATGGAAGTACAGATGCTTGTGGAATTTTCGACTTTTCTTTAAGCCAAACTCAATTTATTTGCGATGATCTAGGTGTCAATAATGTAGTGATGACCGTAGCAGATTTTGCAGGAAATTCTTCAACTTGTAATTCGGAAATTGTTGTTATGGATTACAGTCCTTCCTGTTTGGTGTGCCCTCCTTCGAACGTCAGCTTATCTTCGCAACAAGATTTATTGGAATTTGCATTCAATTATCCAGACTGCACTGAGATTGACGGTTACTTGTACATTAGCGGTTCAGATATAAATGACTTAGGTCCGCTAACACAACTTACAGGTATTTACGGTAATCTCCATTTACATAGTAACATCTCTTTAATTGATTTAGATGGGCTAAATAATCTGGTTACGATTGATGGTGAATTGGAAGTAATAAATAACTCTAGCCTAATCAGTTTAGATGGCTTACAAGGTGTTACTGCCTTGAATGGTCAAATCAGAATTTCGACGAATGCAAGTCTTGTGAACTTAGATGGTTTGGAAAACATTACTAGTATTAATGGTGACATCGAAATTAGGCTCAACAATGCTTTAGTAGATATTGAAGGTATTTCTAATATAGATCCTGCTACTGTCAATCATAGTCTTCCTCCTAATGATGATTTAGATATATCGAATAATGCTTTATTATCTGATTGTGCGGTAGATGTAGTCTGCGACATACTGCAAGACCCAAGCAAGGATTTTAAAATTCAAGCTAACACTGGTGATTGCATTCAATATACCCAGGTAATAAATGAATGTAACATTCTTGATTGTACTTCTTTGGCTTTTCCAATGAATGGTGATACTGACATTGAGCCCAACGTAGATATTTCATGGATTCCTGTAGTTGGAGCTACTAATTACTTTCTTGTCATTAGAAAAGGAAGTATAACAGGAACAATTGTTTTTGATGGATTAGTAGGGAATGTTACGCAGTACAGTTTGACAAATCTAGATTATGATGAAACTTACTTTGTAAGATTAAATCCTATTAATTCATTTGGTGGCAACTCTAGTTGCAGCCATGATTCATTTACTGTTAGGTCCGCTTTACTACCTTCATGCAGCACAATCAATAGTCCTTATGATGGTGAGGTCTTTGATGATTTAGATCGTGAATTTAGCTGGGAAGCTAGTCCAAATGCGATAGGCTATAGATTGTATTTAAACGGAGGTGTATGGAATAATGCAGTATTTCATGTAGGCAATGTGTTGTCCTACAAACCTGTCCTAGATTTTGAATACAACACTTCATATACCGCTACGCTTATCCCATTTTCTGCTGAAGGTGATGCTTTAGCTTGCAGCAGTATTACATTCTCCACTCCGACTACATACAATTTTACCTGCAGTGTAATTAAAAATGGAAGCTTAACCCCATCAAGTATACATTTTATGGATAAAGTAACCCATGAGATATTGTATAGCTTTTCAAGATCTGCCACAACATTCACTGTGGAAGTACCTGCTGGGGATTATAATGTTTTTTACAAAGAAAGAATAGGGGGAATTTTGGGATATGAAGAAGCTATTGATCTTACCAATGGAGATGTTACTACGACTTTTTTTATTACACCTGAAAGTGGACCAGAATATTTTCTCGATGCCTATTTTAATGAAACCTATAGTTTTGCTAATTCCGGTATGGATAATCATATTGAATTGGTTGTTGATAATGCTTACACACCTGATTCAATTTTTTGGTTTACAAATTTTTCTCCAGCTATATCAGGTTTTGATTTTCTAATTGGGAAAATTAAATTTATGGATAACGGACTAGGTAATGATCAAACTAGCAATGATAATATTTATACTTCCATAGGGATTCCTAGTGCAGAAATGGAATATGATGATAGTATAACTCAAGCACAAATTAGGAACAATTCTATATTGCAAGGTTCTATGGGTTGGTACCAAGTTTGGGAAGCAGGTGTCCCTACTAATTATTCACGAGGCGGAACTCGATTCGCTTTGGTTAATGCTGATACCATTGTAGCAAATGAATTGGTAAATATTGGACCAGATATTTATGTAAATGATTATATCATAAATATTGTTCGTCCGGATGCAGAAAACTTTGATGAAATAGCTGATGCTAATAAGGTATATGATTTTATGCCAGATTATTTTGACTTCCTTAATATTCATTATGTAGAATCCAATAGCCCTGTTAATGAGCATATAATTGTTAAGAGTAATGTGTCAGGAATTGGAATCAGTCCTCGTGACCTTACATCAACTTATGGAAGTAATGGTAAGCTAGCTGGTATATCTGTTTTTCCAAGTATCTCAACAGAACCGCCTTACAATCATGAAACTTTGCACCAATGGGGAGCAGCTCTAGATTATCATTTTTTGACAGACAATTTTGGGAATCACTGGGGCGAATCGTCTGTTGGTGGAATTTTGGGTGGTGCTGTGACACCTGTAGAAATAGTTGGACCAAATTTAATAACTCATGGTGATAATATAATTCCAACACTAGGGCAATCTACTGATATTTTTCCATGTGCAGATTTAGAGTTGTATGTTATGGGTGTTATGGATACTTCTGAAATTAGAAATGAATACGTTGTTTTTGAGAATCCAGTTTCAACTAGTACACCCAATACTTATTCTGTTGATTTTGCGTATACAGTAAGTCCACAAGATATTGTTGATGAATATGGTTATCGTAATCCAGCACCACAAACAACAGGACTGACTATGAATACTGCTATGGTTATTGTTACTAAGGAGCCTCTAAATAATGCGGGGACTTCATTCTATACATATCTAGCGAAAGCCTGGGAAAACAGTCTTGATGAATCCGCTTATTATTCATTTGATGAAGCTACCTTGGATCGAGTAAATATGATTACTAGACTCCCTGTATGTTTAGATGTCTTGGTTGAGTTTTCTAACCCTACTGATTCTGGTGTCTATAGCTCTGAAATTGATTTACTTAGTTCAGGTTTTATTCCAGTAAATAGTGATGTAAGATATGAATCTAATTATATAGAATTAATGGGTGGTTTTGAAATTGAAAATGGGGCAGTATTTGAAGCATTAATCAACCCTTGTAGTAATTAGCGAATTTCATAAATCAACCATTTTGAAACATCAAAGTGCTTAAATTCAAAAACTGAAAGGTAGATCAGTATCCTAAGATGCTGCCATTATGAAAATTTTAGATGATATTGAATCTCAGGTTACGATGAAGTAAAAAGAGACTACTACTTGCCTTATAGTTTGCTAGATTTGATAAATTAGAGATGAACTATCTCTTACAAAATGGATAATACCCCAAAGATCGGCTTTTTAAAAGCTATCATACCTATTGCCTTTTTCCTCCTCCTATTAATCTATGGTTTATTCATTCATCCTGTTTGGGTGGGAGAAAAGATGCTGCCACTTGAGGTACTCGTTTTATTGTCAATAAGTTTTGGATGTTATTACGTGCTTAGTCTCGGTTATAGTTGGGATACCGTACAAAAGCATATTGTCGCAAAAGTATCCGAGTCCTTGCCAGTTATTTTTATACTGTTTGCTATCGGAGTATTGATTGGTTCTTGGATGGTTTCTGGTACCATTCCTATGTTGATTTCTTATGGAATTTCCATCATCAATCCAGATTGGATATACATATTTACCTTTATTATTTGTATCATCTTTTCTTTGCTGACTGGAACCTCATGGGGTTCTGCCGGAACGATAGGTGTTGTAATGTTGGGGATTACCCAAGTATTTGATGCCAATCTTGCTATTACAGCTGGAGCCATTGTAGGAGGCTCATTTTTTGGTGATAAATTATCTCCCTTATCTGATACCACCAACATAGCTTCGCTGGCTACAGATGTACCCTTATATCAGCACATACACTCGATGCTTTTCACCACTGGGCCTGCAGCTATTTTGGCTGCCATGATTTACATTTACTTATCACCTAGTATGGGTGGTGACATAAACGAAGGCGTTGAGAATATAGTGCTCATTCAAGATACCTTACGAGACCTTGATGCAATTTTTAATTACAATATCTTTTTGTTGTTGCCTATGTTGGTTGTCATATATGGCACCGTAAAGAAGAAGTCCATTTTCTTGACTCTCTTAAATTCTTCTTGGGTAGCCATGCTGTTGGCTTTCATCTTTCAAGACTTTTCATTGACTGATGTCTTTTTTGCATTTAAATCTGGCTTTAACACCAATATGGCGAGTGTGGAAGTTTCGCAAGATTCACCAGTCTTAGCCATTCTTAATAGAGGAGGATTGTAC
>CALHKJ010000242.1 GCA_938033975.1 uncultured Saprospiraceae bacterium
GGTGCCTCGCCAACTTACGGACACAGAAATAGAAGAGATCATTGAGCGATTTGGGAATTCGGCTCTCATCTTAAAAAAAGCTGGATTTACTGGTGTACAAATTCATGGCGCACATGGATACTTGGTAAGCCAATTTCTTTCACCTCTTGTCAATCAAAGAACTGATTCTTGGGGTGGCACTGCTGAAAAAAGAATGAAATTCGTTTTGGAGGTGTACAGAAACATCCGTAAGAAAGTTGGAAATGAATTTCCTATTGGAATTAAGGTCAACTCGGCTGATTTTCAACGTGGTGGATTTACGGAGGAAGAATCAATAGAAGTAATAAAGAAATTGGATGAAATTGGAATAGACCTTATAGAAGTGAGTGGAGGGACCTACGAAAAACCGGCAATGACCGGTTACAAAAGTAAAAAGAGCACTTTGGAAAGAGAGGCCTATTTTATGGAGTATGTAGAAAAGGCGCGTAAAATAATTAAGACTCCATTAATGCTTACTGGAGGGTTTAGGACCGTATCCATTATGGAAAAGGCGATTGCTCAAAACAAAGTTGATATTGTAGGACTTGCACGTCCCTTTTCAATTTATCCACAATTGGCCAATCAAATATTTGAAAAGGAAATTGACTTAATTAAAATTCCTCCATTTAAAACTGGAATCAAATTTTTAGATACAAATGGCTTTGTCGAAATCAAATGGCACGAACAACAAATACATCGACTAGGAAAAGGAAAGGGACCCAAGCCAAAACTTAGTCCCTATTCAGTCCTTTTTCGAAATATCTTAGAGACCATGAGATACCAGATCTTTGGATCATAATATTCTCTTAGTAAACAATAAGCTCTAATTTTATAATGTTATTCTAGAACACAATAATACTTCCAAATAATTCTATGAAATTCCATTTAGTCCTTACAACAATCATTATCCTAGCTCTGTGTTCGTGTAGGCCCAATGAAGTTGAAGAACCTGTCCAAACTCACGATTTCAGATTCAATGAAACCATAGAAGTTGATGGGATAACACGTCAATATCATATCCTGCACCCTGAAGACTCTGCAGGTAAGCAATTGGTTATTTTACTACATGGTCACAGTGGAAGTCATGACCAAATTTTAGGTTTTGGTGCAGGGACTTCTGTTCAAAGTTATTGGTTAGGGCATGCAGAAGAGCATGATTTTATTTTGGTGGTACCCAATGGTGAACTTGGCATTGAAGGAACTCGTGGGTGGAATGATTGTAGAACAGATGCATCAACCAATCCTACAACAAATGATGTTTCATTTATTAGTAATCTTATTGATGAGATACAATTGAATTATGGACATGATCCAGACAGAGTATATGTAGCTGGAATATCTAACGGTGGCTCAATGGGATTCAGATTGACTCAAGAAATTCCAGAAAAAATTGCTGCCTATGCATCCATGGTTTCGACAATTCCTGTAAATTCTCAGTGTCCTGAAAGCACAGAAGCAATTCCTGTGCTTTATATGAATGGAACTATGGATCCAATCACTCCTTATGATGGAGGACAAATTTCTGGCAATAGAGGTCTGGTACAGTCAACAGATGAAACAATCGATTATTGGATTGAGAGAAATCAAACAGAAACAAATCCTACCATCAAGGTCTTTCCAGATTTAGATCAAACTGACAACAGCACGGTTGAAAAACTTACTTATGATAATGGTGTAAATAATAGCCAGGTCATATTGTATAAAATTATTGGCGGAGGCCATACTGAACCAAGTAGACTGACTTCATATTCAGAACTTTACCTTAATATTGTAGGCGAACAAAATAAGGACATTGAAATGGTTGAAGAGGTGTGGGAGTTTTTTCAAGACAAGACCAAATGATTTCAAAAAGAAATAAGAACTTTAATAGGATCATTCTATTGCCTATTATTCTTTATCCATTTATATTTTTTGGCACCATCTTCTTTTTTGACGACCCTTCCGCAAATCCTATTAAGGTCTGGTTGCTGTTCTTCGCTGTAAATGCCTATCCTCTGTATTTATACATACTGTACAAGCTGAATCTAAAAATTTATGCTAAAAATGCTAAGTTAGGTCATCTACTCCCACTAGCCTTCATTGCTCTTTTTGCTTTTGTGATTTTTAAAGAAATTGGAGATTCAAGGAGATACAAACGGGAACGCGAGCAAAAAGAAATTTTAAGAAAGCAGGCAGGATATTTAGGCCATTGCAAAACTTACAAATTAGTGAATGACAGTTTGTTTTATAGAAATACATTTATAAAAACTACAGAGCAGGAAGTATCACTTATTAACTGCCAATATGCAAAAGACTCTTTTCATGTCTATCGAGAAGAAAGAACAATAGATCAAGCAGACCCTTTTACTTTTGAGCGTCTCAACAGATTGTGGCAAAAAGATAAAAACAGACTTTATTATGGTGGACTTGCAATTGATTATGTAGACTACAATTCTTTTGAAGTGCTTGATGCAAATTATTCCAAGGACAAGAATTCAGTTTATTATTATCAGAATGTTTTAGAGGGAGCCAAAGCAGAAAGTTTTAAAGTAGACCCGATGACAAATAAAGGCTCAGACGGAGTGAATGAATATCATTTTGGTAAATTGGTACAATGAAAGGGGATTCACCCAAGTACTCAATGAAAGAAGACCAACAGAAATATGAAGCATACATCGAACCAATCATAGAATTGGTCGCATTTGCAAAAAGGCCTAGCATGTATGTTGGAGCTGAAGAGATGGATCTAATTCTCGCATTCATCAGAGGAATTGAACTTTCCACAAAATTTAAACTTCGCTTTTCTGATGATCTAAGTAACTACATTTTTGAAAAGTATGGAGACAATCGTGAGATGCAAGCATTAAAAGAGCATTTGAATTACCATACATTAAAAGAACAAATTTCAATCATCTGTAAGTCTAATGATAAAACTGAGGTCCAAAACTTCTCGATAGAAGCAATAGAATTTTTAGTTATGATTTCCGATCAAAAGTTGGACGGTCTTTTTAGGTCTAAGCTAAAATCTGATCTTATTATGTACCTCCTACAAAATTCCAATTCAGAAGACCTACCCTTTTCTAGTTCATTTAGATCTTCACCCGAGGATACAATTTATAGATTCTTCAAAGAGTGGCCGGGTAAAGGAATGCCTTCAGATCAATTTGAATTATTGAAATCGATTAAGAAAATTAATCTTGTTAGAAATTCAAAGTGGCACAATCATAAGGAAGGAGATATTGATGACAAAAGTGAATTGAGATTGAAGTCGAATGAGCTGTTGGAATTGTTAAGTGCGGATGATAGTTGGTGAGAAGTGATTACAAGAGGTTAAAACCCCTTGGATGCAATGTTGGAGCGATATTAAAAATTTTGGTAAAAGAAGATATATAAGTGGGGAGAATAAAATTTTCTGAAAGTATTAGGATCGAATGTGAAGCCTCAAGATTATAATAATCGATTAAATTGGGACACCTTCTTGAAGAAGGCAGATATCATTGATGGTTCTGATCAAGCTGGAATCGGGGTAAAAACATATTGTGTGGCTAAAAATGGAATTGGAATGGAAACAGAATATGTTACTTTTAATAGACCTAAGGTCACTGCAGTTAAAATGACCAGTCGGTCAAATATTTATAAATCTTTTCTTGGCTCCTGGACTTTCAAAGAAATAAATGAAAATTTTACGGAAGTAATATTTCTATATTCCTTCGAATTGAGATTTCCATTTAGTTTATTCTCAGGGCTTATGCAAATAATTCTTAAAAACAACGTGAAACAAAGATTGAGGGATCTTAAGTAGAATATGGAGACAAGAGACTGAAACCCATTGGAGGCAAAATGGGTTAATATATAAAACACTTCATTATGAATACAATCAATAGAATGCTTACCAATATTTGTTCTGATAATTTAGAAGAGACAAAAACATTCTATACTAAGCTTTTTGATTTTGATGTTGCCTTTGATAGTGATTGGTTTATTCAATTGGTCTCAAAGGATAAAAATTTTGAGCTCGGCATTATTGAAAGCTCAAATGATTTGGTGCCTGAAGAATTTCAAAACAAACCACAAGGATTCTACCTCACCTTTGTTGTTGATAGTGCCGATGCCATATTTGCAGAAGCGAAAAAAGAAAAGTATGAAATTGTTGCTGAACCTGCTGATACAGAATACGGTCAGAGAAGGCTTCTGTTGAAGGACCCTAGTGGTACATTGGTGGATGTGTCATCATTGATGGCTGTGTGACAAAAAGGGACAAGGGGTAACTAAAGGTGACAAGGGGTTGAAACCCCTTGGATGCAGTATGTGTATGTAGACTCTTTAATTAAAATTCTTCGCCGCCACCTTCGAAACCGCCTCTTGATCTGTCGCCGCCTCTCTTTTTCTTTTGGTTGATTCTGTAGCTCATGTTGAGCATCACACCACCACCTCTCCATTGACTTTCGCCCTCGGCGTAATAGTCTGGCTCTAAGTCTATAATGTAGCTTCGTATTCTACTGTTTAGTAAATCTCTGCTACTGATTGTGACAGTAAGATTGTTGTCTAAGAAATCTTTGCTCAAGCCAAAATCAACAGTGTACACAGCTCTACTTAATC
>CALHKJ010000243.1 GCA_938033975.1 uncultured Saprospiraceae bacterium
GTTGTGAATTATTCTGCTACCAAGGGATTTCAATCCTCGATGATCAATGAGATTTTGATTCCAAGTAAAAATTTGGATTCTATTCAAGTTATTTGGCCAGGCCTTCTTTCAGAAACTCAAAATTATTCAGGGCAAAAAGAATTTCTATTCGATATTCAAAAGGGTTCAAAAATTGAAGCCTTAGAATCTAAGGAAGAAAAATTTTTCCAAGATATAACAACGCAATGTCAGGTGGATTTTAAACATGAAGAAAATCCATTTGTAGAATTTAATAGAGAAGCACTTATTCCTTTTAGTACTTCCTCAGAAAGCCCTGCACTATGTGTAGGAGATGTAGATGGGGATGGTCTAGACGACTTTTTTATAGGCTCTTCTAAGAGGAAAAATAATAAACTTTATATTCAAAATAGAGGAGGCACATTTAGTACTATGCCATTGAGTGGTGCTATACAAGATTCAATCTATGAAGAAACAGATGCGGTATTTGTGGACATAGATAATGATAAGGATCTAGACATGGTAGTTGCAACTGGAGGAAATGAATATCGATTGAATAGTGAATTCACAAGACCACTTCTGTATATAAATATTGCTGGGCATTTAGTAAGAGATGAAGATGCTTTCGAAAATATTCATCTAACAGCGTCAGTTGTGAAAGCAGCCGATATAGACAATGATGGTGACATTGATTTGTTTTTTGGTGGAAGAGCGGTTCCCTGGGATTATGGTTTGATTCCCACAAGCTATTTGTTGGAAAATGATGGTCAAGGAAATTTTGAAGATGTTACCAAAGAATGGAGTGATGAACTTTCAGAAATTGGATTTGTAAAAGACGCAACTTGGTCAGACATTGATCAAGACCAAGATTTGGATTTGATCTTAGCTTTGGAGTGGGGCCCAATAGTGAAAATGGAAAGCAGAGATGGCAAGTTTAAAAAAGTAAACATTACTGATAAGAAAGGCTGGTGGAATAGCATTCTTATAGAAGATTTTAATAATGACGGAAGGCCTGATGTTTTTGCTGGGAACCTTGGGGAAAATGCAAGATTCAAAGCTACGGCCGATGAACCGGTTAGAATGTATTTTGCAGATTTTGACGACAATGGAAAAGGCGAACAAATATTGACTTATTACAGAGATGGAAGAGAAATTACGTTTAGTAGCATGATGGAACTACAGAAACAAATTCCAAGTATAAAGAAGAAATTTTTGTACGCTAAGGACTTTGCAAAAGCCAGTATATTAGAAATATTTGGAGCTGACAAAATCAAACAATCAAAAGTTTATAAAGCTGATCACTTTTCGAACTCCTTATTCCTAAATTCTGCATCAAATACATTTGCAGAAGCATCTCTACCAAAAGAAATCCAATTTACTTCATATTATAGTGCCACTGCAATGGATATAAACGAAGATGGGAAAATGGATATTATCCCAGGCGGAAATTATAAATATTGCAATATCCAAATGGGAAACTATGACGCAGAAAACGGATCATATTTATTAAATCTTGGTGAAGGAAAATTTAGCTATAAAAACATAAGTGATTCGCCATTGGATGGTGAAGTTAGAAACATAAGCAAGATTAAAGTTGATGGTCAATCATGTTTGATTTTTGCACAAAATAATGAAGCTCTTAAAATTTTAAAAATTAATGATTAGAGCTTTTATATATATCGCCACAGTCTTACTTCTTTTTTCATGTCAAAATGAAAAAGCAATCAATATTGAGAATGACAATTCTCAGAGCAATGGTGTGACCTTGTTTTCTGAACTTTCATCCGAACAAACCTCTATTGATTTTATCAACCAAATTTCTAACTCAAAGGACTTCAATATTTTCAATTATCGAAATTATTATAATGGAGGTGGAGTAGGGATTGGTGATATAAATAATGACGACTTAGTGGACATCTATTTTACTTCGAATCTAGGAGTGAACAAACTCTATCTTAATAAGGGTGATTTTAAGTTTGAAGATATTAGTTCATCCGCTGGAGTTACCTTAAGTGATAAGTGGAGTACCGGAGTATCAATGATCGATATTAATGCTGATGGTTACCTAGATATTTATGTTTGTAATGCTGGATTTAAAAAAGGTAAGGATCAGAAAAATGCTTTGTTTATAAATCAGCAAGATAATACATTTGTCGATGAGGCAGAGGCCTATGGATTGGCTATTAATGATTATTCAACCAGTGCCGCATTTTTTGACTACGACATGGATGGGGACTTGGACATGTATCTACTAAACAATAGTTTTATTCCAGTCAATACATTGAATTATGCCAACAAAAGAAATCTACGAGCGGAAGATTGGCCAGTAGAGGAGTTTCTGAAAGGGGGCGGAGATAAATTGTTTAAAAACCAAAATGGGAAATTTAGAGATGTAAGTGAAGAGGCAGGAATCTTAGGAAGCTTAATTGGTTTTGGTCTTGGAGTAAGTTTGGGGGATCTGAATAAAGATGGCTTCACTGATATTTACATTTCCAATGATTTCTTTGAAAAAGATTACTTGTATATCAATAAAGGTGATGGCAGCTTTAGTGAAGAATTGGAAGGAAGAATAAAGCACATATCACATTCTTCGATGGGTTCTGATATCGCAGATATAAACAATGATGGCTTGCCAGAAATATTTGTCACTGATATGCTTCCAGATGATGATTATAGATTAAAAACCACTACCACTTTCGATAATATCAATGTCAGAAATCTAAAACGAAAAAATGGTTTCTACAATCAGTTTATGCACAACACATTACAGCTCAATAACGGAGATGGAAAATTTTCCGAAATAGCTTTTTACTCTGATGTTGCAGCTTCTGATTGGAGTTGGGGTGCACTTTTTTTAGATGCAGACAATGATGGTTACAAAGATCTATTTGTAAGCAATGGGATTTTGAACGACGTCATAGATCAAGATTTTATTGACTTCTTTGCCAATGATATTATTCAGAAAATGGTACTGACTGGTAGTAAAGAAAATGTAGATTCTATTGTGCAAAAAATGCCATCTACTCCATTAGTGAATAAGTTGTTCATGAATCTAGGTAATTTAAAGTTTGTTGAAAACCAAAACGAATCAGGATTTAAGACTCCAAGTTTTTCTAATGGAGCTGCTTATGGTGACCTTGATAATGACGGCGATTTGGATTTGGTAGTTAACAATGTGAATATGGCTGCGCAAATTCTAAAGAATAACAGCCAAAATCATTATTCTTCAATTGAGCTAAATTACAAAGATGAAAACATAAATGGAATCGGATCTAAGGTTACTGTTTATGCAAATGAAAAAATGTTTTATCAAGAGCTTTTCCCTTCAAGAGGATTTCAATCCTCAATTGATTACAAAATGACCATTGGGCTGGGTGATATAGCTAAGATTGATTCTGTGGTAGTTCAGTGGCCAGACAATACAGTTCAGATTTTTGGGGAACAAGAAGTAGATATATTATTGAAGTTAAATTATCAGAGAGGAAGTAATAAACTATATAACAATTCCGCTTCCGCAAATAAGTTCTTGGTTGAGCAAGAGCATAAACTTGCAAAGCATGAAGAAGATGGATACGAAGACTTTCTTTATGAAAGAAATATCCCAGTACAATTGTCTAAAGAAGGTCCATGTATGGCAAAAGGAGATTTTGATGGTGATGGGGATGAAGATTTATATATAGGCGGAGGGACAGATCAGTCTCCAAGTTTGTATAAAAACGTAAATGGAAAGTTTGTAGCTCATCAAGTTGATTACTTTGAAAGATTTAAAGCATTTGAAGATACGGATGCGATCTTTTTTGATTGCGATAAGGATGGCGACCTTGATTTGTATGTTGCAAGTGGTGGGAATAATGTCACCTATGTAAAGCGAGCTTTTAGAGATAGGCTTTACATTAATAACAATGGCAACTTTGAAATTAATTACAATGCATTACCTCCAATAAGTTTAAATACATCTAAAGTTATTTCCTTTGATATAGAAGGGGATGGGGACTTGGACTTATTTGTGGGAATGCGCTCTGTCCCTGGTGAATATGGCCTAAGTCCTGGTAGTTATATCTATCTGAACAATGGAAGAGGTCAGTTTTTGGATGTCACAAAACAAATTGTTCCAGAATTGGCTTTGGCAGGAATGATCACTGATGCCATTATTGCAGATGTGCTTCCTAACTCAGGATCCGAATTGATCTTGGTGGGAGAGTGGATGTCGCCAAAAATCCTTTCATTCAATGGTCAAAAATTTGAGATTATTCCTTCGGACTTGGATAATTATGCTGGGTGGTGGCAGAGTATTGCTGCCGATGATGTGGATCAGGATGGTGATATAGATTTGGTTTTAGGAAATATTGGTGAGAACTTTTATTTGCAGGCTTCCAAAGAAGAACCTTTATTTTTATTTGTCAATGACTTTAACAAAGACGGCTCATACCAAAAGGTCCTAGCAAAAAGAAGGGATGGCAAAGACTATCCTGTGATGGTAAAACGAGATATGATTGATCAGTTTGCATTTCTGAAAAAAGAAAATCTGATGCATTCTGAATTTGCCAATAAAACCATTCAAGATTTATTTGATACTTCAGAATTGGGGACCTCTATTATTAAGAAAATAGATATACAGAAAAGTATTGTGGCTAAAAATAATGGAGAAGGCTCTTTTGAAATAGAATTTTTAAATCCAGAAGTTCAGTTGTCTTGTGTAAACAAGTTGCTGTTTTATGATATAAATGGAGACAACTTTAAAGACTTGATACTTGGAGGTAATAACACCATGATGCTTCCACAGTTTTCAAACATTGATGCATGTCAAGGGAAAGTATTATTAAATGATACCAAAGGAAAATTTCAAATAGTAGGCCATCAAGAAAGTGGATTGGAGTTGAAAGGAGTGGTGAGAGATATCGAATTGATTGAATTGAATAAGACTCCACATTTGTTGTTTGGAATTAATGATGATTTGCCTAAGCTTTTTAAAATAGATACAGAAAATAAATAGGATATGAGACACTTAATATTATTATTCTTTTGTTTGGTAATTGTCTCATGTAAAGACAGTGTTGTAAAGGAACCAACTACAAGTACTGAGGATCTTAGAATAGAAATTGCTACTCCGGATGAGCTATATCCGGAATTGTTTGAGGAGGTACAGATGGGAAGAGTATTTGCAGATAGCAAGACCTTTGTAGACTGTGTTCCAAAATATGATGCTAAGGTCATCAATGAAAAATTTGCAAAAGGTAGGTCATCTGAAGCTTATGATATAGTTTCATTTGTGAAAGAAAATTTTGATGAACCCATTTCAATTTCCTCGGACTTTAAAAGTGACGCAAGCCTTAATGCTTCTGAGCATGTCAAATCTCTATGGCCGGTTTTGACACGAGCAGCTGATAAGGTGGATAACAAAAGCAGCCTCATTCCTTTGCCTAATAAGTATGTGGTTCCTGGTGGAAGATTTAGAGAAGTATATTATTGGGATAGCTACTTTACGATGTTGGGCTTGATCGAACATGAGGAGTATGAATTGGTTGAAAATATGCTTGATAACTTTTCTTATTTATTAGAAACGATAGGTCATATCCCAAATGGAAATAGAAGCTATTATAAGACGAGATCGCAACCACCATTCTTTTCACAGATGGTAAAAATATTTGCGGAAGCGAAGGGGCAAGAAGTATACAAAAAATATAAGTCCGCTCTTTTGTTGGAATATGAATTCTGGATGAAGCGCGATGAAAACTTTCCTTTCGAACATTCAGTAATGACAGAATTAGGTATTTTAAATCGATATTGGGATAGAGGAAATACTCCTCGGCAAGAATCTTACAAAGAGGATTATGAATTGGTTGAAGAAGCCAAAGCTGGTGAAAAGATGTATGTAGATTTGAGAGCTGGCGCGGAGTCTGGTTGGGACTATTCTTCAAGATGGTTTTCTGATGGACAAAATATGTCAACAATAGAAACAACTGACATCTTACCGGTAGACCTTAATTCTTTACTGTATGGTCTTGAAAAAATTCTTTTGGATTTGGATGAAGGAGGGACCCTATTTGCCGAAAGGCTCAAAAATAGTATGGAACGCCGCAAGAGGTTTATAGCAGAAAAATGCTGGAATCCAGATGGCTCATTCGAAGATTTTAATTGGATTAAGAATAAAAGTACGGGAATAAAATCATTGGCGATGGTTTATCCATTATTTTTTGAAATGGTGTCACAAGAACAAGCAGACCAAGTTGCCGAAACAATAAAAAATAAATTTCTTAAGCCGGGTGGAGTAGTTTCTACATTGAACCATACTGGTCAGCAATGGGATGCTCCAAATGGTTGGGCACCCTTGCAATGGATGACCATCATTGGATTAGACAATTATGGTCATAGTGATTTGGCGAACGAGATTGCAAAGCGTTGGATAAAGATCAATGAAAAAGTCTACAAGAATACTGGAAAATTTGTTGAAAAATATAATGTTGAAGATATGACTTTGGAGGCAGGCGGAGGCGAGTACCCTGTGCAAGATGGATTTGGATGGAGCAACGGAGTTTATTTAGCTGCATTAAAATATGTAAATAGAAAAAATTAAGATGAGTACTGAGTTGCAAAGAAAATGGTGGAAAGAGGAAGTGATCTATCAAATCTATCCTAGAAGTTTTATGGATAGTAATGGCGATGGCATCGGTGATTTGAGAGGAATTATTAGTAAGCTAGATCATTTACACGAATTGGGTGTAGATATTATATGGCTGTCTCCAATTTATGATTCACCAAATGATGACAATGGATATGATATCAGGAATTATCGTGAGATACATCAGGAGTTTGGAACCATGTCAGACTTTGAAGAATTACTGGAAGAAGTACACGCTCGTGGAATGAAGTTGATCATGGACTTGGTTGTAAATCATAGTAGCGATGAACATGAATGGTTTGTTGAGGCAAAAAAATCCAAGGATAACAAATATCGAGATTATTATCATTGGAAGAAAGGAGTTGATGGTGGTCCACCTAATAACTGGCCTTCTTTTTTTGGAGGTAGTGCTTGGGAATATGATGAGGCAAGTGACGAGTATTACCTGCATTTGTTTACAAAAAAACAACCTGATTTAAATTGGGAAAACCCAAAGGTCAGAGAAGAGATAAAAGGTTTATTAAAATTTTGGTTGGATAAAGGCATTGACGGTTTTCGGATGGATGTTATTCCTTTAATATCGAAGAGATTAAATTTTGAAAATCATACACTTGGTTCATTTAATGAGGTAGTTGAAAAGGTATATTCAAATGGCCCTAAGGTACATGATTACCTAAATGAAATTTATGAAGATGTTCTGAGTAAATATGACATCATGACGGTAGGAGAAGGTCCTGGGATAAATAAAAATGTAGGATTAAAATATGTGGGTCATGATCGCGGAGAATTGAATATGATTTTTCATTTGGATCATATGTTTTTGGGTCATGGGCCTAAAGGTAAATTTGATCCTATTCCATATGATTGGTGTGACATCAAGAAAATATTTAGAGATTGGCATGAGGCAATGGGAGAATCTGGATGGCTCAGTATTTTTCTCGACAATCATGATTTTCCAAGGCTGGTTTCTAGATTTGGAAATGATAATCAGTATAGGCGTGAAAGTGCAAAACTGCTTGCCATGCTGGTTCTTACTCAAAAGGGTACAGCTTGTTTGTATCAAGGTTCTGAAATCGGAATGAGCAATGTAGTCTTTGATTCAATATCAGAATATAGGGATGTTGAAACTCATAATTTTCATAAAGAATTCATAGCAAATGGTGTGAGTGAGGCGGATTTTTTAAGCGAAGTTCATGCCCATGGAAGAGACAATGCAAGAACACCTTTCCAATGGGATGAATCTGAAAATGCGGGCTTCAGCTCAGGCAAAACTTGGATAAATGTTAATCCAAATTATAAAGAAATCAACCTTGCTGTGGACAAGACAGCTAAAGATTCAATTTTTAAATTTTACAAGAATTTGTTATCTTTTAGAAAGGAGAATTTGTGTTTGGTATACGGTCAATGGGTTGAGCATATGCTAGAAAACAAGAATATTTATGCATATGATCGAATAGATGAAAACACACACTTTCGTATTGTCTTAAATCATTCGAACGAAGTTCAAGACCTTTCTTTAAGTGTCGACGGTTATGAATTAATCATGAATAATATTGAAGATTCCTCAGGAGATCAACTTTCACCTTGGGAAGCTAGATTATATAAAAAATCTAATTCTTAAAAATCAGTTCCTATGAATTTTACGCTTTCTAATCTTGACTTTGGAATCATTATTTTCTATTTATTAGCAGTAGTAGCGCTAGGTTTTTATTTTGGTAAGAAACATAAAAATGCAGAAGATTACTTTCTGGCGGGAAGGAACCTAACTTGGCCAATTATTGGTTTTTCACTTTTTGCTTCTAACATGTCAAGCAATAGTTTGGTTGGCTTGGCAGGAGCTGGATATAAGGATGGGTTTTCAGTATATAGTTATGAGTGGATGGCGGTGGTCATACTCATTGTTTTTGCAGTATTTTTTCTTCCTTTCTATTTAAAAAATAAAATTTTTACAATACCAGAATACCTTGAGAAAAGATTTAGCTATGTAGTGCGCGCCTATGCATCCATTATTGCCATTGTATTAAATGTATTGGTAGATATTGCTGCAACATTGTATGCTGGAGGATTGGTAATTAATTTAATTTTTCCTCAATTTACTTTACTACAAATTATTGTTGGTTTAGCATTGATAGCCGGAGTGTATACAATAACAGGAGGACTAAGTTCTGTAATGTATACAGATGCTGTGCAAGCCGTTATATTGATTTTGGGATCTGCGATGATAACCTTATTTGCTTACAATGAAGTAGGTGGCTGGGATGCGGTATATGCTATTACGGATGCATCTCATTTTGATGTGATGAAACCAATAGACGATGATGGAATGCCCTGGCCCTCTGTATTTACAGGAGTACTTTTGATTGGTTTTTACTTTTGGGGAACGAATCAATATATTACTCAAAGAACCTTAGCATCTAGAGATATACGTCAAGGACAATGGGGTGCAATGTTTGCAGGATTCTTAAAATTAAGTATTCTTTTTATCATGATTTTCCCTGGAGCATTTGCAAGAGTAATGTATCCAGATATGACAGAGATGGATATGATTTATCCAACCATGTTGTTTGATTTATTGCCACCTGGTTTGTTAGGTATTGTATTAGCAGGTTTAATTGCTGCGATGATGTCTAGTTTAGATTCCGGACTAAATTCTGTTTCAACTTTGGTGACAATGGATTTTGTAAAAAAGTTTAAACCAAATGCAGATTCAAAGTGGCTAATGAATGTAGGAAGAATAATTACAGCTATTGTGATGGTAATTGCTATATTATGGGCGCCAAAAATTGGTGAGTTTGAAAAACTATGGGATTACCTACAGAATACCTTAGCTTGGTTTTGCCCTCCCATTGTGGCCTTATTCGTAATGGGATTATTTTTCAAACGTACAAACAATACAGGAGCTGTTGCATCAATTGTTGTTGGTTTTAGTTTGACATCTTTGTTGATTGGGCACAAACTAACTGAGTCAAGTTACGTCTTGCCAAATTTCTTATACGTTGCATTTTTGCATTTTGTAATCTGTTGTGTGGTTATGTTATTGTTTAGCTTGATGGGAGCATCCAAATCGGAAAGCGAATTGGCAAAGGTTGTATGGACGAGGGATGAGTTAAATAATGAAACAATCGCCTTAAGGGCTTTGCCTTGGTATAAAAATTATAGATATCAGGCGATAGCTTTACTTATCTTAGTAACAATCATTTTGTTAGTCTATTGATCTAAAATAAATAATGTGAAGAATTCAAAAACATCATATTGGACAATTACAGTGGCAATTGCTGGTTTTTTATTCGGCTTTGATACTGTCGTGATTTCAGGGGCAAATTTACCAATAAAAGAATTATGGAATACCAGTCCATTGTTTCATGGAACATTCATTATGTCAATGGCACTTTGGGGGACTGTAATTGGTGCTCTCTTTGGAGGAATTCCTACAGATCTATTGGGACGTAAACGAACACTATTTTGGATAGGAGTTTTGTATACGGTATCGGCAATAGGATCAGCTTTAGCACAAGATCCTTATTTGTTTTCAGCCTTTCGATTTATTGGAGGATTGGGTGTAGGTGCTTCAAGTGTGGCAGTCCCAATTTATCTATCGGAAGTGTCTTCTTCTGAAAATAGAGGAGGCATAGTTGCGAGGTACCAGTTTATGATTGTGTTCGGAATTTTTATTGCTTTTTTTAGTAATTATCTATTGAAAGGTGTTGGAGGAGATATAGACTGGCGTTTGATGTTAGGAGTGGAGGCAATACCTGCAATCATCTATAGTATATTAATAATGGGAGTGCCTAAAAGCCCTCGTTGGTTATTGATAAAAAAGAATGATGAGCAGGCAGCACGATCTGTTCTTGAGTTACTTGGTGATGAAAATATATCACAAAGTATTTCAGAAATGAAAAATGCTGTGAATGATCAAAAGGGTAGCCAAGGCTTTTTTGGAAAGAAATATTCAAAGCCCATTACCTTGGCATTTTTACTAGCTTTTTTCAATCAACTTTCTGGTATAAATTTCATTCTATATTATGCTCCAGAAATATTGGAACGTGCAGGATTGGCAGGCAAAGAATCTTTAGCCAGTTCTATTTCTATTGGAGCAGTAAATTTGATATTTACATTGCTAGGAATGTATTTGATAGATAAAGCAGGACGAAAGAAATTGATTTTGTTTGGTTCTATAGGATATATAGTCAGTTTATCAATGGTTGCATACGCCTTTTATTCAGGAGCTAGCTCAAGCTTTTTGCTCTTCTTTATTCTCTTGTTTATTGCCTCACATGCAGTTGGACAAGGAGCAGTGATTTGGGTATTTATTTCTGAAATATTTCCTACTGATGTTCGGGCCTCAGGTCAAGCATTTGGTTCAGGCACACATTGGGTTTTTGCGGCAATAATTACCTTAATAACTCCTTTTTTCTTGGACGCACAGGATGGAATTTTTAAAGACAATCCATGGCCAATATTTGCATTTTTTGCTTTCTTCATGTTCTTGCAATTGTTGTTCGTTCTGTTCATGATGCCAGAGACAGCAGGAAGATCTTTGGAGGAATTGGAAGCCGAATTGGTACAATAGAAAATGGAAGATAGATGAAGAAAAAAATAATTTGCTTTGGTGAAGTTTTGTGGGATATGCTTCCAGAAGGAAAGGTCCTTGGCGGAGCACCCTTGAATGTATTGTATCATGCGATCCAACAGGGTTTGGAAGGGAACATGATAACTGCCATTGGCAAAGATGAACTAGGAACACAAATCAAAAAAAGATGTGAAGAATTAGGTCTTTCAATTGATTTGGTTCAAGAATATGAAAATTTTCAAACAGGTATAGCTGCTGTAAGTCTTGATGAGAATGGTTCTGCAAGTTATGAACTAGTAAAGCCAGTTGCCTATGATAATATTCTAGAAGAAAATGCTCAGCAACAATACTTGCAGGAATGTGATGTTTTTGTATTTGGTAGCTTGGCCAATAGGGATGAAGCTACTCGGAATACCTTAATCAAGCTGTTGGATAAACAAAAGGTAAAGACGGATTGTACAATAGTGTTTGATATAAATCTCCGTGCACCGCATTACCATATGGATGTCATCTCTGAACTTATGAGCTATGCAAATATTGTGAAGCTTAACGATGATGAATTGGTTGAAGTTGCTGCGCACTTGGATCTTAGTGGAGAGCCTAATGAATTGATGCTTGGATTGATAAATAAATTTTCTCTTGATGCTATGGTATGTACCCGTGGAGCAAATGGTGCCATATATGTGGATAAAAATCAAGAAGCGGAAATTCCAGGAAAGAAGATAGTATTGGTGGATACCGTTGGAAGCGGTGATGCTTTTCTAGCGGCTTTTATCAGTAGTTATCTACAACAAGACCCAATTGATATAATTTTAAAGAAGGCTAACGAACTTGGTGCTTTTGTCGCGTCGAACCGAGGAGCAATTGTTAGCTATTAATTAGTCTAAAAACAAATTCTATGTATAGAGTAATTATATTTAGCTTTTTTATTTTTTTGCTATATGCATGTGGTGAAAAATCTATGGAATCAAAGATGGACATGAAAGATAATAAAGAAAACTCTTTGACTGCTAAGGAGTATTACAATGAAAAACATAGACCTCAATTTCACTTTTCCCCAGAGGCCAACTGGATGAATGATCCTAATGGTATGGTCTATCATGAGGGTGAGTATCATCTTTTCTATCAATACTATCCTGAGGCAACAGTTTGGGGTCCTATGCATTGGGGACATGCCATAAGTGAGGATTTGGTGCATTGGGAACACTTACCGATCGGACTTTATCCAGATTCTTTAGGCTGGATATTTTCTGGAAGCGCAGTAGTGGATAAAAACAATACCTCAGGCTTTGGAAAAAATGGGAAGGATCCTCTTGTTGCAATCTTTTCTCACCATAGTCAACCAATAGAAAAAACTGGTTCTGATAAATTTCAATATCAAAGTATAGCTTATAGTAATGATAAAGGAAGAACATGGACCATGTATGAAGGAAACCCAGTAGTTCCTAACCCAGGAATTCGAGATTTCCGAGATCCCAAAGTAATATGGCATGATCAGACGCAAAAATGGATCATGACAGTTACTGCTTTGGATCACATAAAGTTTTATGCTTCTTCTAATCTTAAAAACTGGGATTATCTAAGTGATTTTGGCAAAACAGTCGGTAGTCATGATGGTGTATGGGAGTGTCCTGATCTATTTCCTTTGGTAGATGATTTAGGACAGAAAAAATGGGTGCTTTTGCAAAACATGAATCCAGGAAACCCAAATGGAGGCTCAGGATGTCAATATTTCATTGGTGATTTTGATGGGAAAAAATTCACTTTGGATCCAGATTTTGCCGAGATGCTAGGTACGATTCCCGCATCTTATCCTAAAGGGAAAATCTTTATGAATTTTGAAAATGGCTTTGAAGATTGGATAGCAAAAGGAAATGCTTTTGGTACTTCTCCAGTCTCAAAAAGTAATACTGGAAAAGTGAAAATAGATGGTGTTGAAGGTAATTACTTTGCAGGATCTTCTGATAAAGACTTGAGTGCAATTGGTACTTTGACTTCTCCAGAATTTGTGATTTCAAGTAAGGCAATTAATTTTAAAATCTCTGGAGGAAATCATCGTGGTAGGACATTGATAAAACTAGTCGTAGAAGGAAATACCCTCAGAGAGGCAGAGGGCAGAAATACAAATAAAATGCGATGGGCAGGTTGGGATGTTAGTAAGCATCAAGGCAAAAAGGCTAAAATTGTATTAGTCGATAAGCATACAACTGATTGGGGTCACATTAATGTGGATCAAATCACCTTTGCAGATAAACTAGCACATGAAGAAAAATCTGGCTCGGTTTGGTTAGATGCTGGTCGTGATAATTATGCAGGTGTAACTTGGTCAGACGTACCGGCAGAAGATGGACGACGGATTTTCATTGGTTGGTTGAGTAATTGGGCCTATGCTCAAGTTGTTCCTACTGAGAAATGGAGATCCGCTATGACTATACCATGGGAGCTCAGCTTAAAAAATGTGGATGGAGTTCCTCGTATTGTCTCATCTCCTGTGAGGGAATTACAGTCAATTGAGAAATCAGAAAGTAATTTGTCTAAAGAAACCAGTTCATATCATTTTGAAAATGGCTTAGCACGTTTTGATTTAAATTTGAAAATAGACAAGACTAAAAATACCGGATTTAAAATTCGCAATACAAAAAATGAATTTGTTGAGTTTTTATATAAGCCTAGTAATAATGAATTGAGCTTTGATCGAAGAAAAAGTGGGGACCTAAGTTTCTCCCCAGAATTTACAAGTGTATCAAAAGTAAATCGACTTTCGAAGGATGATATTTTGCAACTTACAATTTTTATTGATCATAGCTCAGTAGAAATTTTTATTGATAATGGGCTAAATGTATTTACTGAAATATTTTTTCCTACTGAACCTTTTGAATATTTAGACCTTAATGAGGATACAAAGATTTTAAATGGTAGTATGAAAATTTTAAATGGGATATGGTAAGATCCTCTTCGATATATGATTTATAGTTGATCAAGCATAGAATCTATTTAAAGCAACATTGGTTTTGTGACCTCATCATATTTTTTTCTCCAATGATAGAACCCTCCAATAAAACCAAGAATTGCAGGAATAATAATCAGATAATCGAAATTAATATTTGGTGTAGGGAATGGCAATGGCATGTTGTGCAATAGAAGATCGTACATTCTGCAATGATGCTTCCGATAGTTTTGAAATTGTATCTTTCTCTGGCGATCGAAGGGCTATTCCTTCATGTTATAGTGAGGGTAGAAATGGCAATCGATATTCTATTCAATCAAACTTGAGAAATGAAGTAGAAAGAGCTGCTGACTCGGATTTATATTATTGGTAATCAAAGAAGAATAAGGAGGAAACTGAAAATGAAAATGAAAATCAAAATGAAAATGAAAATCAAAAAGACCTTCCCTTTGGCAGAATGCTTAGTCCTGTAATGAAAAATCGATCATTCTAATCCATCCAAATCCATATAATCATGCTCCTAGAGGTTGACCAGCTCAGGATTACCCATCAACCCTGAGCGATAATTTTTCATGCACTGCTTGATCTGCTCTTCAGTATTCATCACAAATGGGCCATAAGAATAAACTACCTCATCAAGTGGCAAACCACCAAGCACTAAAAACTCAGATTCGCATTCAGAATAGATATTGATTAGACTGTCTCCACGTTGGAAAAGTACGACCTGATTTGTATCTAGCACCTTAGCACTTTCTAGTTCAATCTTTCCTTTGATCTGATAGATGAATGCATTGTGCGTTGGATCGGTTGGAATATCAATCCTACTGTCATCTTTCATTTTGACATGATAGAAAAAGGCCGGTGTTAGTAATTCAATATTTGATTTAGCATCACCAAGTTCTCCAAGGACAACATTAATACTGTATTTGTCGGTTTCGATTTTACCCATGTCTGCTGTGCGGTGCACTAGGGTAGTAGGGTCCATGAATTTGTATTTCGATGGAGTATTGAGCCATATTTGGAAACCGTGATATGAGCCACCGTTCTTGTAAAGCTCTTCTCCAGATTCTTCCATATGGATTGCTCCTTTTCCAGAATTGAACATCATGAAGTCTCCTTTGCCTATTTGGAAATCGTAGTTGAGGCTGTCTTTATGATGTCCGGTACCTTCAAGAAAATATGTTGTTGGAGAAACGCCTGCATGTGGATGAGCATCTACTCTCAGAGGATCATCTCCTGGATTGACATTCACTGGTCCAAATTCATCAAAAAGTACGTATGGAGAAACATAATCAAGGTGGTTACCTGCGAAGGCTCTCATCACTGGCAGGGTTCCAACATTGACTCTGTCGGCACTCAGAATCCTGTATATCTTACGCTGAGATTTATCATGATACATACCTGAATTGGCAGTAATTAAACTGCTGTTTGCTACAGACATCCCTAGTATTGCTGAGCCTTTGATGAATTCACGACGTTTCATATCCATTTTTTCTTTTTTATTAGACAATCTAAGCCTTGGTTTTGTTTCAAGACCTAAGTTAAGAGATAACCGCCCTTATAAGAGCTTTTTATTGTAAGATTAATTTCTGGACTCCTAGCATTTCTCCAGCTTTAAAGTATTTAATAAAGTACAAACCTGGAATATTGTCCCTTAAGATTAGCTCGTTATTTCCTGCCTCGATTTTCGTGTGTAATATTAATGTTCCATTTAGATCATATACACTTGCCTGTAAATTTTGTTCGGAACTTATATTGAAAGTTCCTAGGCTTGGATTGGGATAAATTTCAGGAATGTTTTGTGCTATATTTTTACTTGAAGTGATCGTACAATTTTGGACTTCGATAGTGCTGATATAGTTTTCAAAACCACAAAGTTCATCTCCTACGACAAAAGTATATTCATACATACCAATAGGCACATCAATAAAATCAACAATGCTTGTTTCAAAGGCCTCTCCAGTTGGTCCAATGATAGTAAAGGGTAAGGAACTTTG
>CALHKJ010000244.1 GCA_938033975.1 uncultured Saprospiraceae bacterium
GGTTATGTTAGTATTGCAGGTGATATACTTGCTACAGGTACAACCAGTAAAACAAAGGCAGAGATTGATTCTGAAGTAGATTTTATTGGAGGACAGATTAGTTCTTATTCAGGAGGAATATTTGCAAGTTCTCTTACCAAGCACAAAGAAGCTTTATTGGACTTGACTTCAGATATTTTATATAATCCAACATTTAATGTGGATGAATTTGAAAAATTAAAAAAGCAATACATTTCAAATATTCAAACTGAAAAAACAGATCCTAACAGTATGGCAGGAAACGTTGCCGATGTCTTAAATTATGGAAGAAACCATCCATATGGTGAATCACAAACAGAGCAGACTATTGAAAACGTAAAGTTGGAAAGTTGTAAAAAATACTATAACGATTTTTTCAAACCGAATAATGCTTATCTAATTATAGTAGGTGATGTAAGTTTAGCTGAAGCAAAGAAAGATGCAAATAAGTATTTTGGTAACTGGCAGAAAGGAGATGTTCCAACAAATAATTATGGGATGCCTGCTGCACCTACTGAAAGAAAAGTATCTTTTGTCAATAAGGAAGCTGCCGTACAATCAATCATAAATGTTACTTATCCAATTGATTTGAAACCTGGAAGT
Source organism: uncultured Saprospiraceae bacterium (assembly GCA_938033975.1). Classification (GTDB taxonomy): domain Bacteria; phylum Bacteroidota; class Bacteroidia; order Chitinophagales; family Saprospiraceae; genus JAHDBF01. Next base: position 622 of record CALHKJ010000244.1, read on the forward strand.
GATGATGCAATCGCTGCTTCTCTGATGAATTCGATATTAGGTGGTGGTATATTTTCAGGTAGGCTTATGCAAAACCTAAGAGAAGATAAGGCATTCACCTATGGAGCTAGATCTAGATTAAGTACTGATCCATTGGTTGGTGAGTTCAATGCTTTTGCAAGTGTGCGAAATGAAGTGACTGATAGCTCAGTTACAGAATTCATTTACGAATTAGAAAGAATGATTACTGAGCCAGTTTCAGAAGATGATTTACAATTGGCTAAAAATTCAAACGCAGGTGCTTTTGCAAGATCATTGGAAAGCCCCCAAACCTTAGCTAGATATGCCTTGAATATTGTGAAGTACGATTTACCAGCTGACTACTATGAAACTTACTTAGAAAAATTAGAAGCAGTTTCAGTGAGTGATATTACTGCAATGGCTAAAAAGTATATCAGGCCAAACAATGCAAACATCATTGTTGTTGGTAACAAGGAAGAAGTTGCTGAGAAGCTAAAAGTATTTGATTCAAATGGTGAAATTGATTACTACGATGCCTTCGGTAATGTAGTAGAAAATGTCAGTGTAATGCCAACTGATATTGATGCAGCTGGCGTGATTGAAAAATATGTTAGTTCAATTTCGAAGGGTAAAGGTCTTGATGGTATTAAGTCGTTACATCAGAAATACACAATGGCAGCAATGGGACAAGAAATTGATATTGATCTTTACATAAAAGAGAGAAGCAAACTGGCAATGAAAATGGAGATGAATGGTATGGTGATGATGGAACAAAAATTTGATGGTATGAAAGCGCAGATGTCTGGCATGGGCCAAAACAAAATCGAAGAAGAAGGCGAATTGTTTGACCAAATGAAAGGACAAGCACAGATTATCGAGCAGGCTTACTATGCCGAAAATGGGTATAAAACTGAATTGAAAGGACTTGAAGAAATAGATGGTGTTCAAGTTTATAAGATTGGAGTGGTATCACCTACTGATGCTAAATTTACAGAATTTTATGAAGTTGAAACTGGTTATTTGGTTCGCACTGTCAAGGTTGATGCTGCGTCTGGAGTTACCGCGATTACGAATCTTTCGGATTATCAAGAAGTTGAAGGTTACATTTTCCCAATGAAAATTGTCACAACAGGAGGTTCTCCTGCACCAATTGAAATGATTGGAAAGTCAGTGATTATTAATCCTGATTTATCAGACGATATATTTATAATAGAATAATTGCATTTACCATAGTTGAAAAGGCTTAGCTCATTTAGAGTTAAGCCTTTTTTCTTTTAATGTGATTTGCAATCAATAATTAAGTCTATAAATACAAGTTTGACGATAAGGTTTGTCCTTCGTTACGAGGGTAGAAGGGAAGGAAGGTTGATTTGGTGAATCAGGAAAGTGTTGTGTTTCAAATGCAAAGAACATTTTATTGCCCGTATAAAATTGAATGCCTGGTTGATCAGTATATGCTTCTAAAGTAATATCTGTCATCGGACAGTAGGCTGCTGCAGCAAGCTTGATACTTCCAAAACTTGAAACGATGAAATTGTTATCAAATATTCGATCATCCAAGGGTTGAAAGTCACTTAAGTCGTACTCGTTTATCGCAGGTAAAATTTTGCCAGTTGGGATTCCATCTTCAGTTAATTCCAAAACTCCTTCAGAGTCAATCATAAAAATATGATTTTTTAAATCAGCTTTGTAGTCCAAGTTAAAATATGTGTGATTAGTCAAATTAACCACTGTGTCCAAATCTGTCTTAGCATAAAAGTTGATTACTAGATCATCTTCTTCTAAAGAATATTTGCACCTGAAAGTCCGATTTCCAGGAAAGCCATCTTCTAAATGTTTTTTTCTTACTTCAAAGCTAATTTCATTATCTGTGTGATTGGTCACTTCCCAATTCGTAAGATGCAGTCCTTGAGAACCTGAGTGAAGACAATTTTCTCCCTCATTCTTTTCTAATGTGTATTCTTGACTGTTTAGTGAAAATTTAGCTGCTTTAATGCGATTAGCATAAGGACCTACTATTGCACCAGAATATTTGCGTGAACTTTGGTATTTCTTCAACGAAGAATAATGTTCCACGATTTGCTTTGGACCTGTTTGGATAGGTATTTTTAAAGAAATAATTCTTGCGCCCAATGGATGCACAATAAGTTCTAGACCGGAAAGTGAGGTGATTTTAAGATTTTGAATCATTTAGAGCGACAGTAGTCAGCAACTTCTTCAAATAAAAGGTTTATCTGTTCAGAATACATATCGGATCCAGCGATATCAATTTCATTGGTTTTGAGGACCCTAGTTACCTCATTTTCTTGAATTACATTCACCTCAACACTTTCTTCATAGTCAAATTCTAATCGTATTAAGTTACCGTTCTTTCTTTTAGTGGTTTCGATATCATAAAATTCTGCAAGATTGAAAGAATATAAAATATCTCGGCTATCAAAGTCGGACCTCTTAACTGCACTTTCACCAATTAACATGGCACATTCGCATCGATCTTCCTCAGAAAACTCAATCTCTTTATTCACTACATTAAATGGGTATGTGTTTGATTCTGCATTGGTGAGAATGTCCACAATATCAGTAATCATGGCATCAAAGTCAGCAACATCAACATCTGTGGTCTTTTCCTTTTGTTTTTTAAGTTTCCAAAGAATCTTGTCCTTAGCAGACTGTTGACCAGTTGACGCAATCGCCGGCAATAAAAAAATTAATATGAAGTATAAATGTTTCACGTATGGATCAAAAAATATAAATTTAAACTCTTATTTTTGATTACAAATCAAATTACAAATTTTTAACATATATTATAATTTTAATTTATTATGAAAAAATACTTATTAGCTACTGTTTTATTGTGTCTTAGCGTACTAATCGCACAAGCACAGGTAAAAACTCCTGCAGCTAGTCCATTATCAAAGGTTGAACAGAGTGTTGGAATGACGGATGTCTCAATTGAATATTCAAGACCAAGTGCCAAGGATAGGACTATTTTTGGAGATTTGGTGCCATACGGCAAAAAATGGCGTACGGGTGCAAATCGTGCGACAAAAATCAGTTTCAGTACAGATGTGAATGTAGGCGGGGTTGACCTTGCTGCTGGGAAATATGCTTTATATTCTATGCCAGGCGAAGCTTCATGGGATATCTACTTTTATACAGATACTAGTGGTGGTGGTGTACCATCAGATTGGGATGATGAAAAGGTAGCGGCAAGCTTTAGTGTAAAGCCAAGTAGGTCTGCTATGATGGTTGAGACAATGCTTATCAACCTGAATAATCTTAGAAATGATGGGGCTACTATTGATATATGTTGGGAAAACACTGTTGTCTCAATTCCTTTATCTGTACCTTCTGACAAATTGGTTATGGAGTCTATTGAAAAGACAATGGCAGGTCCTTCTGGAAATGATTATTACAATGCAGCAAGATATTATAGAGAATCAGGTAAAGATCTTGACAAAGCATTAACGTGGATGAACAAGTCTTTAGAAATGAACGGAGAAAGATTTTGGACTTTAAGACAAAAAGCACTTTTATTAGCTGATATGGGCAAAAAATCAGAAGCTATTGAAATTGCAAAAAGATCAATTGAATTGGCTAAAGAAGCCGGTAATGATGGCTATGTAAAAAGTAATACACAGTCAATTGCTGAATGGATGAAATAATATTATCTGATAAGAAATAAAAAGGAGGCTGAATCTAACATTCAGCCTCTTTTTTTTGTTTAATATCCAACTAGATTCAAACAGTAATTACATCTTTACATTATGCTTTTATACCCAGAAGATATATTTGAAAAACTTGAGTTTGATAAAATTATTGAGCTTACGCAAAAGTATTGTAAAGGTGAAAGGGCTAAGAGTATTTTAAAGAAGCCTGCTATTTACAATCAGAAAGCAAGAATAGAAAGAATGCTTTCTGAAGTATTTGAGCTCAAACAAATGACAGAAGATGGTAAGCCTATCCCTTTGAGAGTTTATCATAACATAGATGAATCTCTATTTTGGTTACGTAAAATTGATTCAGTCTTAGAGATTGAAAATATTTTGGAAATCTATGATCATATATGGTCGGTATTTGAATTGGATAAAACTTTTAAAGATCCTGCGAATAAAAAGAGATATCCTCATACAACAGAAATATTACAGCAAGTTCAATTTGATGTTAAATTAATTAAAGAGTATAATAGAATCTTCAATGAAGAAGGTGAGATAAAACCTTCAGCTTCTCCTGAATTGAAGTCAATTGTAAAACTGATTGAATCAAAACAAAGGGAATTAAATAAAACTTTTGACAAACTTGCCTCAGAATATGCTGCTCAAGGTTTACTAAAAGATAATAAAGAAACCATGCGGGGAGGTCGTAGGGTCATGAGTGTTCCTGTAGAACACAAGCGACGAATCAAAGGAATCATTCATGATGAGTCTTCTACTGGTAGAACTGTATTCATAGAGCCTGAGGATGTGTTGTACATCAATAATCACATCTTTGAACTTGAAGCACAAAAGAGACACGAGATTCGAAAAATTATAAAGGATTTATGTACTACACTTAGACCTTTTTGCGATGACTTCGAATTGTGGCAAAGGATTATTGTGAGACTTGATTTAATCAATGCAAAAGCAAAACTAGCAATAGAGTACAATGGTCAAAAACCTCAGATTGTAGAAGACCATAGTTTAAATTTTAGGAAGGCTTATCATCCATTGCTTTTTTTACTTCACTCCAAGATCAACAAACAAGTAGTACCATTTAATCTTGAATTAAATAGGGAAGAAAGAATATTGGTAATTAGTGGTCCCAATGCAGGCGGAAAATCAGTAACCATGAAGGCAGTTGGTTTGATGTGCCTGATGGTGCAGAGTGGAATGCTCATACCTGCCTTGCCAGATTCAAAAATTGGTTTATTCAGTCATATACTAGCAGATATTGGTGATCAGCAATCTATTGAAGATGACCTGAGTACTTATAGTTCTCGTTTGAAAAACATGGAGGTTTTCTTAAAAAGGGCCAGCTCAAAAAGCTTATTTCTTATTGATGAATTTGGTAGTGGAACAGACCCTAAATTAGGAGGTGCAATTGCAGAAGCCATTCTAGATGAATTGAATAGGAAAAAGTCATTAGGCATCGTGACAACACATTATTCCAATATCAAAATGTACGCTTATAATGAAGTCAACCTTATTAATGGAGCGATGGAATTTAATAAAACTGAGCTGATGCCAACTTACAAATTGGTGGTCGGAAAACCAGGTAGTTCCTTTGCCTACGAGATAGCCAAAAGTGTTGGTTTGCCTGAGAAGGTTTTAAATAAGGCTAAGCGAAATGCAGGAGAAGGAGC
>CALHKJ010000245.1 GCA_938033975.1 uncultured Saprospiraceae bacterium
CTGGCGGAGGAAGATTTTAAATCAATCTTTGATTGATATTAAAATCATGGAGGAATCAAGAATCTGCCTTCACCCAATACAAATTTTAGTATTTAGCCACTAAGTATATTAGCACTTTTGACTTTTATGTCTGACATCAGATATCTGATATCTGACATCTTCAATCCACAGTCCTTTGCCCAGCGACACCACTACTCTTCTTAACCCCAATCAAGGTCTGATTCGCAAAGCTCTGAGGGAATGATTCTATACCAGGGAAGCCAAGTGGGATGTCTCGCCCTGAATGAGGTACATAGGCTGTTCCAAATATATAATCCCAGATGGCTAGGGTCAAACCAAAGTTGATGCCGGTGTGTCTGTCTTCTGGCAACTCGAGGGAATGATGCCATATGTGCATCTCCGGTGAGTTGAATAATTTCTTCATAAAAGGACCAAGAGCGAATGCACCTATAGCGATACAAGCAAGCAGGATCAATGAGGATGAGACTATGGTAGGTTCTTGTATGATTGTGATATCAAGTAAATTGTTTGCTAAGATTGTTCCAACGAGGACACCAACTATCCCTCCCGTTATCTTTCCATCAAGACTGATATTGGAGTGGTTGAAATGTCCCCAACTCAATGTGAATATGTGTATGATGAAGAAGTCATGCAATCCTATTCCAAGAAGCGCAAGCGGAATGTATTCTAGCGTTCTGTATACCACAGTTTCCATCCAATGAAATCGCAGGTGAGCGGCAAAGCCCATTTCTTCTACTGAGTGATGCACTTTGTGGAATTGCCACAACCACTCAAATTTATGAAGCAGGCGATGTATCCACCATTGTACAAAATCACGCACTAGGAACCCAGTAAGTAGAACCGCCCAAATAGGCCATGAATTCATAGGATTAAGTGCTTGCAAATCAAAGCCTCCAGATATCGCTTTGATACCATCATTGAAAAGATTTACGACAACGCTTGATGCACCATTATAAATGATCAATGAAAAGATGAAGAAATTGAAGAACATATAAAAGGCATCAAGAAAGAAATCCTTCCTAATGAATTTCTGATTTTTTCTCCAAGGAATAAGCACTTCAAGAATCAAGAAAACCAATGAAACGGCTATCAGCCAATAAAAGTAATTTTTGAATGAAGGGTGGGTGATTTCATACCAAAGGTAGTTGGCATATCCTGCTGTGTCATTTACAAATATATCTAAGTACTTCTGCATCTTGTTTTAAGCTTATTTACAACATAAATATAACCAATAAGATAGAAGAAGGTTGCTACTACCCTGCTAGTTTCTGCCTATCTAAAAATGTCCAGATTTGGACATTTCCTTAACAGCAAGGTAGAGAGGTCAGGAGACCTTCTGAGAAAGTAAGCAGAGAGGTCGGGAGACCTTCTGCATGTTTGTTAAAGCTAAAATCTCTTTAGCACACAAAAGCCAAAGGTATCTTGCTGTGCCCGCCTTCGGCTGGACCTCTTGGCTCCCTTTGTTCCAACCTCAAACATCAGAAATTTCAGTTCTCCATTAAACTTATTAATTTTAAAGTAGTCTTAGAAGTATAACATTGAACAATTAAATTACATCTATGAAATTTAGAATAGCATTTATCGCATTGTGTTTTGTCATTTTTGGAGCTACTGATATGCTTGGACAAAGAGGCATGAAGCATCATGTAGATTTTGAACAGATAGCTAAGGATGTTGACCTTAGTGAAACTCAGATTGAAGATTTTAAAAGATTGAAGTCTGATATGAAGGTGAAAATGGAGAAATTAAGATCCTCCGAAGAAATGGATTGGGAGAGCATGCATCAATATAAGGAGCAGTGGAAATTGGAAATGAATGCAATTTTGACCGTACCGCAGCAAGAAAAGTTGGCCGCAATCAAAGAACAAAGAATGAAGGAGAGAGAGGAAATGAAAGAGGCTTATATGGCAAAGTACAAAGAGAAGGAAGAAGAAATTAAGGCCTACAAAGACAAGTACATCAAGCCAATGATGCAAGAAAAGAGAATGGAGTTGGATAAGAAAATTTCTAAGGAGGATAAGTTAAAAATTGACATCCTGAGAAATATTGCAAGTGAGGAACAAGCTAAAAGAAAAGAAGCGCATGCAAATGGTGAATATAAAAAAGCTCATCATGGCAAAGGACATCATGCAAGAGGACCAAAAGGAAAAGGACACCACAAAGGACCAAAGGTAAATAGATGGGAGGAGAAACATCCAGAAGGATATCAGATGGCGCAGGATTTGGTAGCAAAGTATAGTGATGATATTGCCAAAATTCAGGCAGAGCTTATGGAAGATAAAAAGCTTTGGGAATCAGAAATCGAGGCCATCAAATCAGATGGAAAATCTGCCAACTGTGATACTAAAAGTTGCGATCCCAAAGATTGCAAACCTGAAAATTGTGATCCTGCTCAATGCTGTCCAGAAAAACTTGAAGGAAAAAGATGGAGAGGACAAAAGGGCAAGCATGGCAAAAGAGCTCATCATCTGAGCGATGATAAGTTAAGTTTTGAAAAGCAAATTCGTTTTCTATTGATTGACACAGAAGAAACTCAAGAAAGAGAACTTAATGCCACAGACTTCCCAGAATTTTCAGCCTACCCTAACCCGGCAAGCAGCAGTCAGGTTATCAATTTGAATTTGACAGAAAGCCAAAGGGTCAATGTAACCATCATTGATATGAGTGGTAAAGAATTAATGGAAGTACACAATGGCAAGATGGACAAAGGAGAAAACAGAATGGATGTTGATCTTACCAGCTTACCAAACAACATATACTTCTATAGAGTAAGTACAAAGACAGGTTCTAAGTTGATACAGTTTGTAGTGACTAGAGCTTAAAGAATACGATTTTATGTTTAATGAGGTGTTCATCGTATGATGGATACCTCTTTTTTAATTATATAAACTAGCAACTTTTGTTTAGAAATAGAATGCGGGGAACGTTTTCCTGCTTATCTTCGTTAACTAATTTTGCTAGAAGTAGTAGCATTATAAAAAGGGGCCGAAATGGAATCGACAGGAAAGATCTCTTTTTAGTAAGCATGCTGGAGAATTGATCATTTACTCCATCCAAATGATGATTACTTTATAATTGGCGAAAATAGATTCGCATTAGCTGCCTAAGTTAGACTTAGCAAGCTGATTGCACTTTGTGGGGGACGTTTGATAGCCTGCTCTTAAGTGTATCAACCCGGCATGCTGCGCGCTGCCACTCGAACTAGGAAGTCCGGATCTTTGACGGTCGTCCGAAGCTAAAGAAGATAAGCCGACGGTTGGTTGCTTGTACACCTGCCTGAAGTCGAAAATCTAAGAACAAGCTAAGCATGTAGAAAGCCACTAAGACCTTTGTCTGGACCCGAGTTCGACTCTCGGCGGCTCCACAAAAAAAGGGGAGCAATTAATTTGCTCCCCTTTTCAATTATAATAATTATTGTTTTATGAATCGAATGGATATTGGTTGATCATCCAAGTACAAATTCACAAAGTAAATTCCTTCACTTAAAGAACTTACTTCAATTTGTTGGTGATGGTCTCCGGAGATATCACCAAGCTTCTCAGCCATAACTTCTCTACCTACAACATCCGTTATGGTATATTTTAAGTTAGAGGAATTTTTGAGTGGAATTTTTACGTTGATAAATGAGCTTGCAGGATTTGGTAACAGAACAATCTCACCATTTAGTGCTTCAGGAGTATCAACTGATGAAGTACCTTCTCCAAGTAGTTGGAAAGTGAAATCACCAGGAGCGTCAGAGGTTAATCTAGTAGTAATTCTTAATAGATAATCCGTTGGAGTATCGGACAACTGGCCTAATCTTTCTGTAACAACTACTGTTGAGTCGCCATTAAGCAAAATACAATTTTCCATAATAGCAAGCGTATCAGTAGGAGTTGTGCAGTCTTCCCAAAGATCTGCAAAGAATGAAGCTCCTGTCGTAAATGAAATTAGGTTGAGTTCAATCTCTTGAATTCCTTGATTGTTAAACGAATACCAAACTTCAGCAAATTCACCTCCATTTGTATTTCCAATACATGGAGGAAAGACAAAGGTCTCAGGATTGAAGGTAGCACTTATTGTCGTACCGTCTGTTGAATTACTACCTCCAGGTTCTATAATTTCTGTAACAATTGCATTTGTGCAATCATTGTTAGCCGGTGGTTCTGGTGCATCTTCATTGATGAGTTCAAAACTACCATTTCCTATGCTACCATTCCAACCACCTAATCTTAGCAAATAGGTCATTCCTTCCTCAACATCAAAAAATAGTGAAGAGCTATAATCGGGGCAGCCAGCACCATCATCATTGCATGCATACAAATCATTACTAGTTAGATTTGAGCAATCAACATTTGGGCCATAGACACCTAAACGTGTATCAAAGGTAACAGAACCGCAAGTATTCCAATTTACCGAGCCTGTAAAGTCTGGGGTAAAAGTGTACCATACATCTGCCATGATAGTTGGATCACCAAACTGAAAACAAGGATTAGAGTCATCGTGAATTGGTCCATCGGTAATAGTACCAAAATTATCTACATTATGTGTTCCGAGTCCAATATCAAAGGCATCAGCACAAAAGTCATTTGGAACACCAGGGATGTATTCGCTGACAGAGAATGTCCCTTGTCCGGATAAACCGGGAGGGGTTTCTCCATAGCCACCAAGTCTCAATAAATAAACTTCTCCTTCTGTTACTGCAAAAATTAATTCTGAAGTACTTTCAGCACAGTCTGTTCCATCTTCATTACAAGTCAAAAGATCTTCATCAAGAGGAGGACAAGCAGCTCCTGGGATGTATGCCGCTATTTTGGTGTCAAAATCCGCAGTTCCACAGGTTGTAAAAAGACAGTGCCCTGTGAATGTTGGTGTATATAAATACCAAATATCATTATAAATTGAATCTATTTCTGGCTCTGTAGCACTCGGGCAGGGAGAGTCAATATGTAAGGGTCCATCTGTATTGGCTCCTGCTGTAACAAAGTCCATATCAGTTACTTCTCCGATTGGTATCGCATCTGAACATAGGTCATTTGGTACTTGAGCCGCAAGTTGCATCGCAAAGCCCAAGCATAGTAAAGTGTAAATTATTTTCATAGCAAGTTGATTTTTTTTCAAAGAAAAGAAAATAATTAATCTATGAGTAGTAAAAGCCGGACAAATAGTCAACAGGATTATTGAATAATGATCATTCTTGAAATGACTTACTTATTTATTTCAAGTTGAAAAAAGTAATGCCTGATATTGCTGAATTACAACTAATTGAAAAACACCCATCGAGAATGGCTGTTCTTTGATAATATAATGGATTTATTCCTTAAAACCATTAGAATCATGATCTTAGGTTTGCATCCGAAATTAGCTAATTTTTCCAAGAGGAAGCCGCAACTTAAAGACAGTACCCTCATTTATTTTAGATGAAAGTATTGATACTTCACCTCCGAATTTAAATACTAATTTTTTGACAATACTCAATCCGAGACCAGAACCACGATTCGTTGATTTATTGTTTAACCGCTCAAACATTTTGAAAACGGAATCATGAAATTGTGAATCAATCCCTACCCCATTATCTTTTAATTCAAAGCAAATATAGCCCTCTTCATTGTAGGAATTTACTTGGATGGTAGGTTGTACAGAATCATTATATTTAATACCATTCTCAATTAAATTTTTCAAAATCAAATATAACATGGATTTGTTGGTATTAATTGTGGGTAATTTTTTATACAAGATTTGAGCATTTCTTTCTTTCAACAATCTACGATTAGACTCTTTTATTGAGTCCAATAATTCATTACAATCAACAGAACTCAAATCATTTGGGCATAATCTTTCCATATTTTGAAATGTGGATACATCTTCAATCAACTGATGCATTTGCATACCGCCTTTACCTATGAAATCAAGATACTCGTTCAATTTCGTATTTTCTTTACCCACTTTTTCATTCTGTGCAAGGGTACTAAATCCAACAATACTTCTCAGTGGCTCCTTCAGATCATGTGAAAGAATGCGATTAAACTCATTTAATTCTTTATTGACGTACTCTAATTGCTTGTTAGAACTTTGCAATTCTGAGGTTCGATTTTGTACCTCCTTTTTTAGTCTTTCATTAAATTTTCGATTTTGCATAAATGCAAAAGCTAAGAATCCTAACGCAAGCAATGCACCTAAGGCAAGAACCAATAGTAATCTATTTTCAGCTTCTGATTGTAATACTTCTGCACTTAACTGAGCATTTTCTTTTTGACTTTGCTCAGCTTCAAATTTAATTTTCAAAAATGCGCTTTTTTGTTTTTGCTCATCTATAGCCAAACTATCTGCAATTGCATTTTCTAATTTTAAATACTTAAGACCTTTTTCTAAATCATTATTTGCAATTGCCACTTCACTTGCATTTTCATAATATCTTCGAATTTTGAAAAGATCTCCTAACTTATCTGCTTCAAGAATCAGTTCCTCGTAAACCTCTAAAGCTTCACTGTGATTTCTTTGAGCTTTATACAAATCCGCTTGGGCAGATTTAGAATTATGTAAATAACTTTCATTTCCCAATTCCTCAGAAAGCAATTGAGCTTCTTCGAGCGATTGTTGTGCACAATCAAAATATCTTTGCTGAATGCAGCTTTCTACTTTTATAAGTAGTAATTCAAGTTTATAATCTTTTGACTGAATTGAATCTGCAAGAGACAAGGCAATATTACTATTAATCTCTGCCTTACTAATTGCTCCAGCATCACTGTATAATCTTGCCAACTTAATGTATGAAGCTATTTTATAGTTGGCCCTGTCTTTAGGAATACTCTCCAAACCACGTAGCAAATATTTTTC
>CALHKJ010000246.1 GCA_938033975.1 uncultured Saprospiraceae bacterium
CAGGTTTATTTTTTGAATAATTTTCAACACCCTTTGATAATAAGACAGGAAATCAAGCCCTTACCCCTACATCATTTGTAAAATTTGGACATATTTTTATTTCTATATACATAAGCTCCTCCTAGTCAAGATACCCCAATAAAAATCTTTCGTCTTTCATCTTAAATCTCTCTCGGTTCCCGCCTCTCGAACCAATCTTTCGTCTTTTCGTCTTTCATCTTAAATCTTATTTCATTAATTTAAAGCAAGCCAACACTACTACTATGAGATATACCATTTTACTGATTCTAGCTTGTCTTACTTTGACTGCTTCTTACGGTCAAACTCCAATCTATTCTGCATCCTCCATCCACCATCCGATTGTAAATCAAAACGGTATGGTTGCTTCACAGCATAAATTAGCAACTGAGGTTGGTGTAGCAATTCTGGAAAAAGGAGGTAATGCAATTGATGCTGCTGTAGGTGTAGGTTTCGCCTTGGCTGTGGTATTGCCACGTGCGGGAAATTTAGGTGGCGGTGGATTTATGTTGATCTACGATGAAAAGACAGAAAAAACTTCAGCGATTAATTATAGAGAAATGGCGCCTGCCGATTCTGATCGCGATATGTATTTAGACAAAGAAGGAAATGTAGATAGTAAAAAGTTTAACCAAAGTTATCATTCGGTTGGAGTACCAGGCACTGTGTATGGTATGGCTTATGCTTTGGAAAAATATGGTACGATGAGTTTGGCAGAAGTGTTAGCGCCAGCAATCGATTTGGCAAAGAATGGATTTGAAGTAACAAATGATTTATCCACTGTACTTAAAAAATACGAAGACAGATTGAAGGCAAGTGATGCTGCTGCAGAAATATTTTACAAAGGAGATTCATTTTATGAGCCTGGAGATATCTTGATTCAAAATGATCTTGCTTGGAGCTTAGAACAAATATCGAAAAATGGAGTCGAGGCAATGTATGGAGGTAAACTAGGTAAAAAGCTCTCGAAAGATATTCGTAAAAATGGCGGCATAATAAGTCTTGACGATCTAAAGAATTATAAATCGACAGAATCAGATCCGGTTTGGGGAACATACAGAGGTCATCAAATTGCCTCAATGCCGCCGCCTAGTTCGGGTGGGGTACATATCATCCAGATGCTAAATATCTTAGAAGCTTTTCCTATTGATAGTCTAGGACACAATTCTGCGCAGACCTTACACCTCATGACAGAAGCTATGAGATTGGCCTATGCGGATAGAAGCGAGCACTTGGGAGATCCAGCATTTTGGGATGTGCCAATTGATGGACTCACTTCAAAATCTTACGCTGATGAATTGCGCCAAATGATAGATACTCAAATGGCGGGAGATTCTGAAAAAGTCAAGCCAGGCAAGCCACAAGATTTTGAAAGCGAAGAAACTACACATTTTAGTGTTGTAGATAAGTACGGTAATTCAGTATCCAACACATACACCCTCAATTTTAGTTTTGGATCTGGATTGGTTGCAAAAGGAACAGGGATTTTGTTAAATAATGAAATGGGAGATTTTTCTGCCAAGCCAGGTGAGGCAAATGCATATGGATTGATTGGCGGCGAAGCCAATGCAGTTGAGCCAGGTAAAAGACCACTGAGCTCCATGACACCAACCATGGTGTTTAAAGATGGAAAACCCTTTATCGTAACTGGTAGTCCAGGAGGTAGTAGAATAATTACTACAGTATTGCAAATCATCATGAATGTGATTGACCATGATATGAATATTGCCGAAGCTACTCACGCTCCAAGAATTCACCATCAATGGTATCCAGACAATCTTTACTATGAAAGTGTACTTAATGTTGATACCAGAAATATTTTGATTTCGAAAGGACATGACATCAAACAAAGAAGCGCAATGGGCAGTACACAATCTATAATGTTAATGAATGGATTATTGCATGGATCCTCCGATCCACGAAGGCCAGATGCCGCAACATTAGGTTATTAGATTATTTAGAGGCAACTTCGCAACTTATGCTACGTTTATAGTCTAAATAATAAACCTAAGACCCGAAATAGATGAAACACCTCATAAGTACTTTGTTTTTCCTCGTTTTTTTTAGCCAAACCTCATATACGCAGGTAGAATATTACGGCGGTATAGAAGGAAAAAAAATGGATTGGGTACTGTACTATCTTAATGAGTACTACGCAGACAGCACAGATAACGCCTACCTTACCGATGTTGCAATCAGAAGCATCATGGCTGAATTAGATCCCTATTCTGTTTATCAAACTGCCGCCGAATTAGAAGAGATGAAAAAGGCTGACGAAGGCTATTCACCAGAGTCATATGGATTTTCTTATTATTCTGTTGGCGATACAACCTTCGTGGTTTACATGAATCCTGATGGTCCTGCCGAAAAAGCTGGCCTTCGTAATTCGGATCGTATACTCATGGTAAATGGCTTTGATGTTACAGGACCGAACTACACAAAGATTGAAGAGTTTACCTCTGATCAAAAATTAGATGATTTAGTTTTTCTTTTAAAACATCCCGGAGAAGAGGAACGTACCGTCACGATCAAGAAAGATCTGGTCCCCTTAAAAAGCATTGAAGCAGCCTATATGAATAATAGGTTTACCGGCTATGTGAAAATCGGAAGGTTTACAAATAATACAGTCCAAGAATTTTCAGAAAAGGTAAACCCAATGATTAGTCTTGGAATGGCAAACCTTATTATTGATCTTCGCGGTAACTATGGTGGAGTCATGACTGCAGCAGTTGACCTTGCTGACCAATTTTTATTGGAGGGAAAATTGATTACTTACAAAGAAGGATTTAATCTAGAAAGAACAGAATATCTCGCCACAGCAGATCAACCTTACAGAGGTATTAACTTAGTTATTCTGATTGATGAAGGTACCATGTCTGCTGCCGAACTATTTGCCTCCGCCTTACAAGATTGGGATCGAGCCTTGATCATCGGCAGAGAGTCTTACGGAAAGGGTTTAATACAACAAGCATATTCATTGGAAGATGGTTCTGCTGTGCGTTTGACAATTGGAAAATATTTTACTCCAGCAGGAAGATATTTACAAAGATCAAAAGAGGACGCAAAAATTATCGAAACACTTTTAGAGGAAGATGAGATAGCTTTTTCCACCCACCAAAGTGTTCCTGATTATATGAGATTTGAAACAGCGAATGGAAGAGGAATCGTCGCCTCTTCAGGTGGAATTATCCCAGACATTTATGTAAATGATCTAATACAACACACTGGCTCTTATAATGATTTAAATAATGAAGGGGTGATGTATGCATTCACAAATAGCTATTTGCTTACAAGCAAAAATGAACTATCAAACACCTATCAGGATCCAGTAACTTTCAAAAAGGATGAAGTATTTGATAAGCAAATAGAAACCTTACTAGGTAACTATATCGTTTCAGAAGTTAATCGTCGAGGTTTACCACAAACCTTAATCCCAAGGGTAGTGGAGCCAGATATTGTACTTCAAGTGAAAGCTTGGATTGCAGGTCATATTTTTGAGCAAGATGCTTATTATTATGTAGCAATGAGAGACGACAAGACTTTGAATAGAGCTATTGAGGCATTTACAGATGGAACCTTTAGAACTGTAAATATATTTGGTTATTGAATCACGTTACCTAATTTCCAACCTAGAAAAATGCAGGCAATACATACGGCAAAACTTGCCAACATATAGATGAATGCCATACCATAATTTCCTTGCTGAATCAATTCAAAATTTTCAGCACTGAAGGTCGAGAAGGTACTAAAGCCTCCACAAAAACCTGTAATCCAAAGAAGTTTTAATCGAGTACTGTGTTCTTGATTAAGAAAAAAGGCCAGCAGAAATCCCAAAATAATACAACTAATGACATTGGCAATAAATGTTGCCAATGGAAAACCATTTGATGGCTTAGCTGTAACCATAGATATACCATACCTACAAATGGCACCTAAGCCACCTCCAAAAAAAACATAGAAGTATGCAAGAATATTCATCTTATTAAGCCTTTGATGGGACCTTCTTTTTCGTGTTTAATAATAGTAATACAAAGATGAAGAGTAGTGCTAAACTCACTAGGATAAATAGCAACCATTCTGTTCCTAGATATTGAAAATAAAGCGAAACTAGGATGAAGAAAACATTGACAAAAACCAAAACACCTGTGGATTGCATATGATTCAATCCAGTATCTAGCAACAAATGATGTATGTGATTTTTGTCAGGCGAGAATGGAGATTTTCCTCTCATAATTCTGAGCACAAAAACGCGAAGCGTATCAAAAAGGGGTAAAATCATAATACCTACAGCGACACTCGGCGCCGATCGAACATAGTAAGCCGAATTCTCAAGAATTCTATTTTGCTCGATGAATTGTATGGCTAATATCGAACAAACCAAACCTAGCAATAGTGAACCAGTATCTCCCATAAAAATTTTGGCTGGGGTAACATTGTAATAAAGAAATGCTACAATGGCTCCTGTTGTGGCAAAAGCCACAATAGCCAATTCGACCTTGTCAATCATTAAAAACCAAGTGCCAAAAGTGCAACAGATTAATGCACCAATACTTCCAGATAAACCATTGATGCCATCAATTAAATTAAAGGCATTGACAATAACAATGATGGTAAGCATTGAAAAAAGATAACTCCAGATTATTGGTAAATCTTCGATACCAAATACACCGTAAAAACTTGTGATGCGAATTTTTGCTGTAAACACTAGTATGAAGGCTGCAAACACTTGCGCCATGAATTTTAACTTCGGAGAAATCGGATCAATGTCATCTTTTGCACCAATTAAGAAAATGATAATAAAGGCACAAAGTATATACTGCAGATCTGCAAAATAGGTAAATGGAGTCCAAAGTATAATTGAGAAAATGACACCAGAGAAAATAGCAATACCACCAAGTGATGGTGTGCTTACATGATGAGATCTTCTTTCACCTGGTTCGTCAACAAGATTCTTTTTTCTAGCAATCGATATAATAGATGGGATTGCCACATAAGTCAATCCAAAAGCAGTTATAAATGCTAGAATAATATCGTACACTATTTATTTTTCTCTTTTAGAGATTCTTTTAATTCGTCTGCAATCTTTTCAAGCCCTTCCATTGCTTTGTCAATTAATTTAGAAGCATCTTCTTTTAAAAATTCATCGACAACTTCTTGTAATTCGTTTCCTGCATCTTGAAAGACATCTTCCAGCTCTTCAGCAATATGTTGTATCTCTTCTTCTGATACATCTACATCTATGGATGTGCCTTTACCATCTTCGTCTTCAGTCAAGCTTAAGCCAAGGTCGTTTTTCCCCTTGATGATCATCAAATTGATGGCATCTTTCCAAAACTTTCTTTTCTCCTTCGAGGACATTTCATCTTTGTGGGCCTCATAACAATCTTTGGTCAATTGCTGAAATTTTGCTTCCACTTCAGTCCAATCAGCTTCCTCATAATTAGCAGCAGCAGATTTGGTTTCATCTAAAAAGCTTCTGAAATTTGTCATTAACTTATCTTTATCTCCGCATAAATCTTGTTCACACGAGACAAAAAAACAGCTTATAATCAATAAGGCTAATACTCTCATAGTCTTTAGTTGTAAAATAAATATAAAAACATAACGCAAATCTATCCTAATAAAGGTATAAACACTCAGTTCAATCTTATATTTTCTATTTTTGTAAAACAATGTCTGAAGAAGAGTTAAAAAATAAGATCAATCATTCCAAATTGCCTGTGCATATTGCCACCATTATGGATGGAAATGGTCGCTGGGCAAAATCACAAGGCCATATGAGGGTCTTTGGGCATAAAAGTGGTGTCAAGTCTGTAAGAGAAATAACAGAAGGCTGTGCCGAAATTGGAGTCCCATTTCTAACCTTGTATGCTTTTTCAACAGAGAATTGGCAGCGTCCAAAATTCGAAGTAAATGCTTTGATGTCTCTGTTGGTAGATACCATAGGCAATGAAATGAAAACATTGCAAGAGAATAACATCAAACTAAATGC
>CALHKJ010000247.1 GCA_938033975.1 uncultured Saprospiraceae bacterium
AGTCCCATCTTCCTGCTTGGCAAAACCAAATCCATCAGAGCCCACTACTGTATTGGCATGAATGATACAATTATTTCCAATTATACAATCGTGATAAATTTGAACACCAGAATAAAGTTTTGAGCCTGCACCAACATTTGCGGAAGCACCAATATATGAATTGGCTTTGATGGTAACATTGTCTCCTATTGTAGCCTTTTCTCCAATTACAACGTAATCTTCAATCGTAACACCATTGCCAACAATCGCAGACTCTGCAATGATAGCTGTCAAGGCAATTCCTTGTTTTGAGTTATTTTTTGCTTCATATAGGGCGAGCAGCTCAGAAATTGCTGCATAAACATTTTCAACCTTAATAAATGTTTTCGAATCAAAAGATTTTGTATCAAATGATTTAGAAACAATGTAGGCGGAAGCACTTGAAGTTGCTAGAAAAGGTAAATATTTTTCATTTGCAATAAATGTAATCGAACCATTGGAAGCTTCTTCTATTTTTGATGGCCTGTCAATGACTGCATCAGCATCTCCTACAACCATTCCCCCTACTATATTGGCAATCTTTTGAACGGTAATTTGCATGTGTAAAAATAACATTTCTTGTTAGAGCTGTAACAACAATATGAAAAGCTTAACTTTAGGCCTTTATTATTCTACTTTAATCAATTTTATTGGAAAAAAGCTTAAAAATAGCGTCAAGTAAGGATTTACTATCAATAAACGTAGTAAAACAATTAATTAGTGAGAATAAGGGCTTCGAATCTGCAAGAATCAGCAAGAAAGGAAGCTTAGACACTATCAAACAAGAATTGTACGCTAAAGAATACGATATGGCCTGTATTCCTTTGAGCAGTGTTCCTTTTGTACTACCAGACGGAATTGTTCTTGCTGGTGTTTCTAAGCGGTTTGATTCTAGTCTTAAGTTCATTGGTGCTCCCAGCTGCTTGAATGGAGGAACATTGAGAGATTTAAAAAAGGGTGTAAAAGTGCTTGTGCCTAATCAAATAATAAAGGACCAACTACTTAAATTATTACCTGATACACTTTGTGAAGTCAGAGACTTAAATTTTGATGAATTTTCTTCTCAGCTGACAGATAAAAAAGTTGATGCTTTTATTTGTCCTGCCTATGAAATAGAACAAAATAAATTTGACAGCTCTGAATATTACGAATGGACATTTTCTCCTTATGAAATGGTAGGCATTCCAGCAGATGGAGTTGTTACGTATATCTGCAGAATGGATGATATTGTAGTTAGAAAATTCATCAAAGATATTCATCACAGTGATATTAGCAGATGTACAAATATCGAACGAAAGATCATGAAATCCTTTGAGCTTGATACCCTTGGTGCGTATTGCAGTAAGGATGAGCGTAATAACTTCCATATCCATGCTAGTCATACCGCAGAGGAAAACGATCGTTGTTTCTTTACTCAATCAACCTCAACAGGTCTTGCTGAAAAAATAATTGAAATATTCTCGAATGAAACCAACCTATCTACTATATGATACTAGTGCTGCCGGTAAACCGAAAGACTGGAAGGCACCATTTTCTGATACTTTTTCATGGCCAAGGCTAGTCCATATATCTTGGATTGTTTTGGACCAAGACTTCAAACCAATGCATGATTTCGACTATGTTGTTGAATCGAATCCAGAATGGAATAAGAAGATTAAAAAGAGTTGCAAAATCGACAATGATGATGTGGAAAGAAAATCCATTCCATTGAATGACATTTTAAACTTCTTTGAGGAATCTGTGAAATCAGTTGACTACTTAATCTCTTTCAATTTAAACTTCAACGAGAATGTAGTTGCTGCGGAGTATATTCGAGAAAATATGACTCCAAGTATTTTTGCAAAAGAAAGGTTTTGCCTTATGCAAGAAAGTACTTTTTACTGTAAAATTCCAAGTAGAACAGGTGGTTATAAATGGCCAAGTCTCACAGAGCTACATGCTATTCTTTTCAAATCAAGATTTAGTCCTCCTAATAATGCAAGAGCTGATGTAATTGCTGCTGCAAGATGCTTTATTCTATTGATGAAGGTCAATGCATTGGATGACATGTTTGATGACGAAGAAGAATAATCTCCTTTCTAGTATATAGAAAATAAATTGTATATGTTTTTATAACTTGTGATATAAATCTATCACAAGATGGCCTCCAAGAAAAACAAAAAAGCTAAGAAGAAGCAAGATGCTTTAGATACAAAGTTGAAAAACTCAACAAAGCAGAAAGCGCCAAAAACCAAAAGAGATTTTAAAAATTTGCTTTATGCATTGGCAGTCGTAGCATTCACTGGGATTTGCTTTATCACTGCCATCAATAATGAATTTGTCAATTGGGATGACGACAAAAATTTTTATGAGAATGAGGATATAACATCTCTTAATGATGAAAATTTTTGGACAAATACTAAAAACATATTTACAAAGGATATCATCGGAGGATATAATCCTCTTACCATTTGGACCTTTGCTTTGGAGCACCAACTCTTTGGTTTTGAGAATCCGCACCTATGGCATCTAAACAATGTCATCTTACATTTACTGTGTACTTTTTTTGTCTTTCTAATCGGAAGAAAACTTGGATTATCCCTGTGGGCTAGTGTCATATTTGCAGGTTTGTTTGGCATACATCCAATGCGAGTAGAATCTGTAGCTTGGGTAACAGAGAGAAAAGATGTGCTTTATGGTTTTTTCTACCTTGTTGCGATATACTACTACTTAAAATATATTCTTGAACAGAAGAAGACGATTTATCTTGTAATCATAGGCATAGCATTTATTCTTTCTCTGTTCTCAAAAATTCAGGCTGTAATTTTACCTATCTCATTGATACTAATTGATTATTACTTTGATGGCAAATTGGATTTTAAGAAAATTTTATACAAGACTCCCCTCTTTATAGGATCAATTATTATTGGTATCATTAATATCAGATTTTTAGGAGAACAAGGTTCTTTTGAAACGAACGCTACATATACGGGAATAGATAGACTATTCATTGGTTCATATCAATACACGGTTTATTTGGTCAAGTCTTTGGTGCCTTACAGAATGGCACCACTATATCCGTATCCAGCTAGTATGCCAGCTATATATTATGCCTCTATCATAAGTTTTGTTCTAAGTGGAGCTGTTTTGTTATGGGCTTATTTTAAGAAAAAGAAGGCAATATTCCTTGGCTTAGGATTCTTCATCGCCAATGTATTTTTCCTTCTACAAATCATTGGAGCTGGTCAAGGCTTTCTTGCTGATAGATTTACATACATTCCTTACATGGGCTTGTTCTTCGTCTTTGCTTATTATCTACAAAAATTGATGAGTGCAAAACCCCAGCTATCTAAGGCATTAATGGTAGCTTCCTCAGTTGTGCTATTGGCTTATGGTTTTATGACCTTCAATCAAAATAAGATATGGAAAAACAGTGGAACACTATGGACACATGTTTTAAAATACTCACCTAACAGTACTTTGCCATATGGTAATAGGGCAAATTATTATCGAGACAATGGCCAAAAAGTATTGGCCTTGAAAGATTATAATGAAAGAATTAGATTGAAAGAAGATGATGAAGGAGTATTTAATTCAAGAGCACGACTGTTTTTCAATTCCACCAATCGAGATACTTTAATGCTGGCCCTAAGTGATTATAGTAAGGCAATTGATTTGAAACATCAAAAGATTGATAGATATAGAAGTGGTGGGAATGTTGCTAAGGCAAATAGCGAACAAATTGCAATTGCTGAATATTATGTAAATAGAGGCGCTACTTATGCTAAACTTGGAGATTTTGATCAAGCATTGACAAATTTGAATGAAGGTGTAAAGTTTAATCCAAACTTTGTGAATGCATATCACAATCGTTCTGTTATATATAATATGCGCCAGCAATTTCCAGAAGCCTTAGCAGATATCAATAAATTTCTTCAATTCAGACCTTACAATGCTGACCTTATTTACGAAAAAGCTAGGTTGCACAATATTTTAAGACAACCTAATGAAGCTTTTCAAGCTATTAATAATGCTTTGAAGTACAAACAAAATAATGGATTGTATTATGTGGAAAGAGCCAAGGCCAATTACACTTTGAATAAATTTGCTGAAGCCAAACAGGATTTACAAAAAGCTAAATCAATGAAGGTTAATCTTGATCCGAAGCTGATAAGTACAATTATGAGTAAATAATTACTTCTTACCTACTGTAATAACAGAAAGACCAATACTATTAAATAGTATCTTATCAACTACCTTGAAAATGGGAACTAGTCTGTTGTAGAGCTTCATTTGTCCTGCAGGAATTGTAGTCTTCTTAAGAATAGCTCCTGAAAGAATCCAGCCTGCGATTCCAGCTGCGTTAAAATAACTTGATTTCTGAATTTCTAAATTAGAACTTATAAAGTTTTTATTGAGGGTCTTTTTTGTATACCTGCGATAATGTTCAAGAGCCTTATCAAAACTATTGTATAAGGTATTAAAGGCAGGCACTAAAATGATAAGCTTTCCATTCGGTTTTAAAAGCTTTGTTATATTTTGAAGAGCGAGTTTATCGTCTTCAATATGCTCGACTACATTCAATGCAAAAACAGTATCAAAACTACCAAGTTGATCTTTATACAACGTATCGAAGTCAGGATCAACGATATCCATTTTCATTATTCCAGACGCTTTTGAGCTGTAGTTCTTTCTTAAAAAAGATAGATAATTATCTCTTAGATCACTTAGGTAAATATCTGCCTTATCCTCAATAAAGAACTCGGAAATATTACCTATTCCACTGCCTATTTCTAAAATCTTACCACTGCAGTCTGGTAAAATTCGTTGATACATCCATTCATTAAATTTATTGGCTTCAGAAATCGCTTTAAGCGTTTCCATTCCTTCTTCGTCAATTTCTTTAAAACTAAACTCACTCACCTTGAAAAGATGTTATATTTTAAAATACAATAAATCGCTCTCACTCCATCTTTCCACCCAATCTTTTTGCCTTCCTCATAGGTGCGCCCATAATATGAGATACCTACTTCATACATTCTAATTTTCTCGACCCTACTTATTTTGGCTGTTACTTCTGGTTCAAAACCAAAGCGTTTTTCCTTGAGATCAAGTGATTTTAGAATAGGTAGTTTAAACATTTTGTAACATGTTTCCATGTCACTCAAATTAACGTTAGTCAAAGCATTTGATAAAAAGGTCAGAAATTTATTTCCAATGGTGTGCCAAAAAAATAAAATACGATGCGGTTTTCCTCCAAAGAATCTTGTTCCGTAAACTACATCAGCAAATCCATTCTCGATTGGTTCTAAAAGAAGATTATACTCTTTTGGATCATATTCCATATCCGCATCCTGGATAATCAGATAATCTCCAGTTGCTTCTTTTATACCCGTATGTAAGGCTGCTCCTTTACCTTTGTTCTTCTCGTGAGAATAAACTACAACATTATCGTATTCATTTTCTAGCTGCTTGGCTATTTCGAGAGTATTATCAGTTGAAAAGTCATTAACAATGATTATTTCTTTCTTAATGTCATTTATTAATTCAACCTCCTGCACCTTAGCAACTATTTGTCTCAAAGTAGCTTGCTCATTGTATGCGGGCATTAATATTGAT
>CALHKJ010000248.1 GCA_938033975.1 uncultured Saprospiraceae bacterium
GGATTTTGATTTTTCTTCCAAGACACATATACTTCCTGCACTATGTCCAGGTACATGAATTACTGTAATTGTATTATCAAACTTTGGCATTTCAGTAAAAAAGACATCGGGTTTCATTTTGATCCAAGGATGATTTTCATCATTTTTATGTGCATATACTTTCAAGCCAATTTCTTCTTGCCATTGAGTACCATCATCAATTCCACAGGAACCATGAGAAATAATTGCAAAAGCAGGTTTGTCAAATGATAAAATGAATTTTCTTACATCTTCTGAATAAGTTGGAATATCAAAGAGTAATACCTTATCAGATAATTCGATTAGATAAGTGTGAACTTTTTCTCCGTAAAAATATTGATTGTTTATTTCATAAATGTTCTCTTGGAGTTGAGTAAAAGTTTTATCCTGTTTCATTTGGCAAGAGCTTAAAATGAAATATGTCAATATTATATATTTATACATAATTTAGTTTTTCCCCAATTGATACAAAACGCTTCGGGCATCCTCCTAGCAAATATTCACCAATTTACATTCTTAAGGACGGGTTTCCCTTTTTATATTTTTAGCAGTTTCATTTTCTGTATCAAAAATTAAGATACCTTCCGAATTCTTATCTAACTGTGCTATTAAATTTCCATTCTTGTTCCAAATAGCTGATTGACCTGCACATAAAAAGTTATCACTATAGCCAATACTGTTCGACATTAAGATTGGAATAGAATTACTTTTAGCTACTTTGGGAAAATATTCATAGGCTTTCTCAACTGCTTCTTGGGATTTTGCAACAGATGCCAAATAAATTGTTGCACCCAATTTTTTTGCTGCATTGAGGTGATTTACTTGGAGACTTTCATAGCAAATCGCAGGTGCGAACTTATCAATGCCAGATTCAATTATGGTTTGAGCATCACCTTCTTTAAAGTATGATTTTTCATCCTCGTGAAGTATTTGTTTGGAATAGATTTGTCTTTTTGAGTTAGGGTAGATAATCAGCATAGAAATTTCAAGCCCATTTAATTTTCTAAGCGGTAATCCAATAGCTATTATTAGATTATTCTTTTTACTCAATTCTTTAATCGTATTAAGCCTTTCATCGTCTATTTCAAAGGACAGTTTTTTTGCTAATTTAGGTTCATAGCCTGTGATTGATAATTCAGAAAAAAATATTGCATTTACTTTTTCCTTCACTGCCAAAGCTATTATTTCTTCATGCAATTTTATGTTGCTTTCAATTGCTCCTTTTTTAGGATTTATTTGGGCAAGTGCTATTTTCATTTTAAGCCACTTGCTTTAGTAATTCATTTTCTAATTCTGGATTAAAAAGTGGTAACTGACTTAACTCATTGAAAATCCTTAAATCAAATTTTTGACTATATTCTCTTCTGATAAATTCTAAAATAGATAAAGCAGTTGATTTTGATTGTGTACTGCCAGTAAATCCCAAAATATTTATTTTGTCCATCTTGCTATATTTAAATTTTCTTCAACAATTGATGAATTATAATTGCTTTTTGAAAGTAGTCAAGTTTATGATTCAGTATCAAACCATTCAACAACTTCTATTTATAGTTCTTTATTATTTAAAAAATTTTAAAACTCATACCTGCCGATCACATTCCATATGTTTGAGAGTTGTGTGAATGTTTCTTTCGTAGCATCTATATTTGTAAAAATAATTAAACCCCGATCTTTTGCATCATTATAACTTGCAATGGTTGTAACACCGGGATCACTTCCATCATGTTTAAAACCACCATCTTTATTACGTTCCCAAAAAATACCGATTGATAATTCATCGTTGTAGGCAAATTGACTGGAGAACATGATATCATAGCTTTCTTTTGACAGAATAGTGCCTTTGTCTTTATACCCATTGATCATTTCGATCATAAATAAACTAAAGTCATTTGTACTCGTATATAGACCACCATCAGCTTTTGTGATTAAATAGTAATTGGGTACAACTTGTGTTTTAGTAAAATATCTGCTTGCAAAATCATCATTAGCTGTGGTACTGTAATCCCAGCTTGTTTGTGTCATGCCTAAAGGTTTAAATATATACTCAGTCGTATATTCTTCATAAGACATTCCAGTAGCACTTTCAATTACAAATCCAGCAAGTGTTGAAGCAATATTGGAATAATCTGAAACGCTTCCAGGTTTATTTTTACTGAACACATCTTTTGAATACCATTTACCTGATGGAGTTAAAACATTCTCTAAGAATGTGGATTCATCAATTAATTCATTCGTTTTAATGACCTCCAGGTACCTGCCATATTCCTTAGACATTTCCAACTTGTTTAAACTTGATGCATCTGGAAAATAGTAACTCCTTATATAGTCACCTGTATCCATGATAGTAGATGTGTGCGTAGCGAGTTGTCTTACAGTGATTGGTGTATTGGGATGATTGGGATTCAAGACTTCGAAAGGTAAATATTCATTTATGTCTGCATCTAAGTTTATTTTTCCTTGATCTACCGCTTTCATTAAAGCTACTGCGATGATAGTTTTTGATATCGAAGCTATATTTTGTACAGAAGTTTTTGTGTATGGAGTTTGTGTTTTAATATCCGCAAAGCCCATATCTTTTTGATAGACAATGGCCCCATCTTTTATGGCCAAACAAGAGAAACCAACAAGATCTGAATCAGCAAATAATTTGCCAACCTCACTGTTTAGTGTTTCTAAATCATTAATAATTATTGGCGAGTCTAATTCTTTTTTAGTTGAGCAATTCGATAGGGTAAGACACAATGCTAAGAGAAGATAGGTTTTGACATTTTTCATTTAATTAATTTCCCGGGTGAATTTATTACCTGCCTATTATTATTCTTTCGATTGATTTTTGATTGGAGTCAAGATCTCTTACATGAAGTAGATAAAGCCCATTTACGTAAGTGTCAACTTGAATCGAAGTCAGATTATGTGTTTGTAGCAAAAGTTTGCCATTTGCATTAAAGAGCTTTACTTCATAATTATGAATACCAGAAACATCGATATGAATTATGTCTTGTGCTGGATTAGGGTATATATTCAGATGTCCATCTAAATTATCTTTAGTGCTTGTTATTGACGGTTCTGTGCTTGGGCCGACTGTTGCTTCTTTGAACCATACTTCAGCATAACTTCCATTTGCATATTGAGTTGTCAGATCACCACCATGGCTTTCAGATCCTGTACTCCAAACGATATTATCTTCTGGATCTTTTGTATTAGCTTGATTATAAGATCCTTGTTTGAAATATTGCAACT
>CALHKJ010000249.1 GCA_938033975.1 uncultured Saprospiraceae bacterium
TGAATTGGTAATGTTGCTAAAACCGTAAGCGGCAGAAGAACACAAGGCTCCAAGAAAGGCAATACCACCAATATTACCAGGATTGGTAGATATCAGATGGGCAATATCACCATTATAACTTTCCCTAAGACTTTTGAAACTTGAAAGCGCCACACCTGCATCAACATTACTATATGGATCTGGTGAAGTCCAAACAAAAATTTCAGAAATATTCATGGTGATCTCTTCAGCAGCATAAAGCGCTGAGACATGTACCCAAATTTCTGAGATGTAATCCATTACTGCTTGTTCGGATCCATAATCCTGAAACATAAAAAAATCGGCTTCGAGATAGGCCTCCACACACTGATCGACCATTTGTCGATCAGCAGGGGGATTTGAAACTATGATTGAGTTTAGTTTGTCTTCAGTATGACAATCAAAAGCTATTTCTGACTTCCAATCTTTGTCATTATAAATCCAATATTCAAATGGATTTTTACTTTCTACATCTTGGGATACATGAACGTTACCTCCACCTTTTAATGATATGACAGCACTAATATTTTCTTCGAATACAGTCATCGTAGCGAATCCTAAATCGCCATTGATTTGTCCTTTAAAAAAAAGTGGTTTGACAAAATCTAATTGCTTCCCCTTATCATTTCTAAGTTTGAAATCATCGGATAAAATCTCATAAGACTGAAAATGAATCTCAAGGAGTTCACCATTCTCATTAGGGATTGCCAAATCAAAGCTGGCGGGCCTTTCAGTTCTTATCGATTGAATATAATCTGATCTTAAATTTGCCTTAGTGGCAGTTTTAAGTTCTGTTCTCTCCTGTTTTGAATTAACTTCAAAGAATGGGGCTTTGTTGATTTGTTGCCCATAGCAAAGCTGGGAAGCAAAAAACCAAACGGTTATTATCAGTCGCAAATTCAGATTCATTTACAGGTAATTACAAATTACCATTAGTTATAATGTAAAAAGTAAAACCTTTCCCTTAAATTTAATCTCGGTAACTATGATTGAGTTATGTATTGTTAGTGATTAACTAACTGAGATTAACGTCTTTTGTTACTGTTGTAACGTTAAATAATTTCTAACGTCCTAAGTATATAAAACAATTTTAGTCATTTAAGAGTATTGTTAACAAACACACATTATGCGAAAGAAATATTTGATAGCAATGTTTAGTTTACTTTTTATAGTAGGCTTTACATATGAGGCAGATGCACAAAGAAATAAGAAGAAAAGAGGCACCAAGGAGCGTCCTAGTACCGAACAAGAATCGAGTTCTGATTCAGGAAGTCAAAGAAGCAATAGAGGGAAAGAATCTGACGAGAGTATTTGGGTTTTTTCAAGGGATAAGTTGGTATACGACATACTAGGAGATTTTAGAATTGGAAGCAATTTCAATAACCCATTTATCAAGGTTGGCTTAAAGCCTGGTATCTCATACAAAGTATTAGATCGTGTAAGTTTTGGAGTATCACCGAAAATAGAATACTACTTCACGAATATAGTCAATGGAGAAGATTTCAATGAGTTTGATTTAGGCCTAGAATTTTTTGGACGTGTTATGGTCTTGGACATCTTTTACATCCAAGCCGGGTATGATATCAATAATTATATCTTTTACACCAATGAGAGAGACTGGTTTAATTCACCAGTAATTGGAGCTGGTTACATGACTGGATTTGGACAATGGAGATACGGAGCTCAGGCATTGTTTTTATTGAATGAAAAAAGAAGAGATTATAGTGGAGGGCAATTCTTACCAATAGAATTATGGTTTGGATTTACTTACAATCTATAAAAAAAAAGGAGCTTCATTGAAGCTCCTTTTTTTATGCTTTTTTCTTGACATCTAATTCTTTAGATAGACGATTTAAAATTTGCTTACCTTCATAATCAATCATCATTTCATTGGTATCAATAAATTTGGCATTAGACTGCTGAATTTTTGATTTTAAATTTGCGTAAGCATAATCTGAATTGGTATAAATGATCGGTGTTTGTAATTTTAAAGTATCTCCTTCTGTCTGTGCAAGTACCGCCTTCTGTCTAAAGATATTTATAAAGTTCTGCATAGAACCTGTCCTATATACTCCAAGTATTATTGAAAGCAAAATTCCAGCAAAGACACCCATTTGAATGCTGTAAAAAAGTGTTATTAGTAAGGTTGTAAGTAGAATAGCAAAATCTAATTTAGAGTTTCCAAAGACAGACCTCATGCCTTTAATATTAATAAACTTCAATACTGCTACAATGATGATGGCAGCCAAGATTGCTTTAGGTAGATAATAAAACATACCTGTAAAAAACAAAAGCACAATAGCTATCATCGCTCCAGAAATGATGGATGAAAATCCAGATTTGGAACCAGCTTCATAATTTACTGCAGACTTGGTCAAACTTCCTGTACTTGGAAAACATTGAAAGAAGGAAGAAATTAAGTTCATCGCGCCCAAAGCAAAAAGTTCTTGATCACCTTCTAAGTTATCTTCCCCTTCTTGCATCGCAAATGTCTTGGCAATTGCATAAGACTGTACATATGAAACCAATGCAATTAAAATCGAGTATGGGAGCAATTTCAAAATGAGAGCCCATTCAAAATTTGGAAACATTATTTTAGGAAGCCCAGCCGGAATTTCTTTTATGACTTCAAGCCCTTGATTATCCAATCGTAAAAAATAGACAATAGCAATTCCTATGAGCAAGACTATTAAAGCAATCGGTATTTTCTTACTTATTCTTCTAGCTATTAAAATGATAATTAAAGAAACTACTCCTACCAAAACCGACAACCAATGTATGCTTGAAATATCTCTAAAGACAGTTGAAAAGTACTCAAGGTTATTGGCAGAACTAGACACATTTGCCTGGAGCATATATTTGATCTGAGAGATTAAAATTAATATTGCAGCTCCTGCAGTATAACCATAAATCACTGGCCTAGATATCAACTTTGCTAATCGTCCAAATTTTATCAATCGTAATAAAATTAAACATGCACCAACTAAAAAGGTCATAAGAGTGGCTAGCTCTACATAATCAGCAGAAAATGGCTCAGCAAAAGGAGTGATTGATGAATATAACATCATAGAAGGTATGGCTGCACAACCCACAATAATATAAGGAGAAGTACCAAATAATGGGTAGATCAAAAGAGGAATAAATGCTGTATAGAGCCCAAGAATAGGAGGCAAACCAGCAATCAGTGCGTAGCCCATGGCTTGTGGGATAACCAGTATGGCAACCGTAAGGCCAGCCATTATATCAGCTTTCGCGTGTTTCTTAATTTGTGATCTTGAAATTGTTGCCATCCTAAGGCGGCAAGATACGGAATCAATAGAAACTATCTTACTAGCGTGATGCTTCCTGTATGAACTTCTTGAGTTCCATCTATGATATCCAATGTTATAAGATAAACATATACCCCATTCATGGCAAAATCATTGTTAAATCGACCATCCCATCCTTGGTATGCTTTTACTGGTCCAGAATTTTGATCTGAAAAAACGAGTTCGCCCCACCTATCGTAGATATCAATTTCTGCTATTTGCTCGACAGCTGGAGTTGTAAATATCACAAAAGAGTTATTGGTATTTTCTTTAGGAGTAAATACATTGGGGATAAATACTGGGACATCTTTTTGCAATCGTAACTCAAGTGTGTCAGAAGAGGCACATCCAAAGGAATCTTCAGCATTGAGATAAATAAAAGTAGAATTGATTGGTATGTAATTCTCTATGCTTTCTGAATTCGAGATAATATTTCCTTCATCATCTTGCCATAAGAAATTGCTTAAGTTTGGATCGACAAAGCTTGGAGATATTGACAAGCTATCTCCAAGATTTAATTGAATTAAATCCTGACCTAACTCTATGCCTTCATTAATTGGTATGACACTTAGGTCAAGAGTGATAGTACTATCACAACCAACTGAATTTGGAATGATGTACTCTACCATTCCTTCTTCAGAAAAATCAAAGCCATCAACACTATAGATCTCCCCTGCACAAATGGATTGACTGAAACTATAATCCGTATGTTGTCCTACTTCTAATTGCAAAATCACAATACTATCACAACCATCTTCTGCAAGAAAAGTATTGACGTACTGGTCTTCTAATGTCAATATTTCATCTCCAAATTGATAAGTCTCTCCTTCACATATGAATTGTTGATCTTCAATCGTATACTCCGGAATTTCTAACTGATGTGATTCGCTTATAAAACAACCTTGCTCTGACTCCAAGACAACTTGATATTGACCAAGAGGATTTAATGACTCTTGTAAAATGATATCTGGTTGATCAAAACCTTGCAAGGCCACTCCAT
>CALHKJ010000250.1 GCA_938033975.1 uncultured Saprospiraceae bacterium
TGTAGCGCAGCCAGAGTTTGTTCAGCTTTGGTTAAGTGATGCGCAAGCAGCTGGGCTCGATGATTTTGATTGGTTGGGTATATCCTACTATCCACTCTGGTCCAAATATCAAATTCCAGAAGCAGCAAGCGCCATTGATAGCATCATACAGACCTTTGAGAAACCATTGATGGTAGTAGAAACAGCTTACCCTTATGTGATTGATAATTATGATGAAGCCAATAATATACTGTGGGAAAATGCGGTTCTAGAAGCCTATCCTGCAACACCAGAAGGTCAGCTTAACTATATGCTTGACCTAACTGAGCAAGTGATTGCTGGAGGAGGACGTGGAGTTATTTATTGGGAGCCAGCATGGATAAGTACTCCCTGCGAGACAAGATGGGGTAAGGGTTCTCACTGGGAGAATGCAACCTTCTTTGATGCAGCTAATGAAAATGAGGCGCTTCCTGCATTTAGTTTTTTTGATCAAAATAATTATAGGCAAAAATAGACTTGTAGTTAACCATAAAATTTAGGCATTATGAAATTTAAAGTTGGAATGTTTTCCTTTGTATGCGCAAGCGTCATGAGTTTTGGCATCTCATCGCAGCTTGACTTTCGACCTCCGGGCACAGCAGAAGTCGTCGATAACTTTTTCTATGATGTGAATGAGGTCACCAATATAACATGGAAAGAATATTTATCATTCATCAAAGAAAGAGAAGGTGTAAACTCGGAACGCTACAAAGCCAATCTTCCAGATACCACAGTTTGGATAGAAAAAGAATCCTTTAACGAACCACTGGTTGAAACCTATTTTTCACATCCAGCTTATGATCATTATCCTGTTGTGGGTATCACGCATCAACAAGCAACTGATTTTTGTGCATGGCGTACAGAGGCCGTCAAGATGATGCTTGAGGCAAATGACTTTAAGGGACCAAAATCATTTCAGTATAGATTGCCTACCGAAACAGAATGGAGCCTAATGGCAAATGCAGGTTTGAGTAAAAAATCAAAAAAACTGCTCAATAAAAAGGTCAAGAAAGATGGAATGCCAATAAACAATGCAAAAGGAAATTTCAGACACAAGGTGAAAGAAGGAGAACATGATCCATTCAATGATCCCCATATTCTTAAGATTCCTATTCCAAGTCCAACTTACTTGCCCAATAAGTATGGAGTATATAATATACATGGCAACGTTGCTGAAATGGTAGTTGAACCCGGCATCGCAATGGGCGGTAGTTTCAATCACTACTACGAGGACATTGTTCCCGAAAATAAACCGCTGAACTATGAAGGTGCTGAGAAGTGGTTGGGTTTTAGATGCGTTTGTGAAATTATGGAAGAATAAAATTGAGCTTATTTAAAAAGACATATCATAAGCTCAATGATGCTAAGTTGATTTCCTTCATCTCAAAAGGAGATGAAGGTGCATTTAATGAGTTGTACATGCGCTATTCACAGCGCATGTACGCTTATTTTTTTAAGATGCTTTATCAGGATAAAGAACTCGCTGCTGATTTTACCCAAAGCCTATTTTTGAAAGTGTTTGAAAAGGCTAAAAATTTTAACTCTGATTATTCATTTAGCACTTGGGTATACACTATAGCAGCGAATATGTGTAAGAATGAATACAGAAGACAGGGAAGGCCTGATCCAATCATAAAGATGCCATTATTGGCATTCAATATTACAGAAGCAAAAGGGCCTGCAAATCTGGATTCAGAAATTTTTCAAAAACACCTGCAAGCGGCCATCAACGAATTGGAAGAAAAGCACAAGCAGTGTTTTGTATTACGATACCAAGATGAACATAGCATCAAGGAGATTGCAGAAATTCTCGACTGCCCCGAAGGAACCGTCAAGTCAAGAATATTTTACGCACTCAAAAAGTTATCTGAGAAATTAGCGGACTTTAAACCGGACGCACAAAAAAAAAGCAATGAAGGAAAGTAATCAAAATCTATTGGAAGATCTGATGAGACAATATTCATTTGACCAATTGAGTCAAGAAGATAAGTCTTTTGTTCTGAGCAACATCTCTGAAGAGGAGTATCGCGCTTACCAAACCATTATTGCTGCTGCAGGAACAGTAGCTACTCCAACTGTTCCTCCTTCAGTCAAAGAGTCACTTACGAAAGAATTTGGTCGTCTACATCAAAGCAATGGCACCATATTTCAAAAAATATTTTCCTTTAAAATTCCATTATGGTTGGTAACACTATTAGCAGCCGCATTAGCTTTCTGGTATTATTTATCCTCCGAGGATAAGCCAGTCCAAGAGGTGGAGATGGCACAACAGCAAGTAGAGCCTAAGATTATTTATCGTACGGACACAATCTACAAGGAGATTAAATCAGAACCAATTGTTATCACCAAAGAAGTCGAAAAAATCATTTATGTGGACAGGGTAGTAGAAGCTTCCGCAAATGAAGTCCCGCAACCAAACCGAAGCCTAGCATCTGACTTTGAACAAAGTGAATATAACATGGAAACCAACTTTTTCAGCGATGTTGATATCAATGAGCTCTCAATTCAAAAACAGCAAGGTAGATCAGTATCCCAAGATGCAGCCATCATGAATATTCTTGATGATATTGAATCTCAGGTTACGATGAAGTAAAAAGAGCTAAAGTTGTAAGGCTGAGCCTTCCATTACGATAATTCATTATAATCACATTATTACTTAATATCTCCATGGTCTATTTATGGCCATAACTCTTCTGATTCTCTATTTTATTTTCATGCAGATTTTTGGTAAGTATGGCGCCACACTTTTAAGACTATCCATGAATACCATGAATTTCAATTCTAAATGTCCATTTCTGAGACTATTTTCAATATAAAAAGTTTTCAAGTAGCTAAATTCAGTAGTTGCCTTTAAGGAAACATTTTAATCGTCAAAATTTATAACACCCTCATTATGAGACAATCATTCCTTTTGTTTTGCTTTATTATCTTTTGTTCAATTGGTTTAGCTCAGCCAATATATAATTGTTTACCAGAAGATGTCATTGAAACAAAATTGTTAGCTTCTGACGGATTTGATTTTGATGTATTTGGTAATGATGTCGCAATATTTGATTCATTGATTTTGGTTGGAGCTCCATTAGACGACGAAGGAGCTGAAAATTCTGGTTCGGTTTATATATATAATTATCATGGAGGAATATGGAATGAAACAAAGATTAATGCTTCTGATCCATCTGTTTTAGCTCAGTTTGGTTTTTCAGTAGACATTGAAGAAACAAGATTCGCAGTTGGGAGTAGACTTGATGATGATCTAGGTAATTTTGCAGGTTCTGCTTATATTTTTGATTGGAATGGAACTCAATGGATTGAAACCAAAATAATTCCTTCTGATGGAACCATGGATGACTTTTTTGGAACTTCCATCTCCCTTAATAATGATAGAGTCTTAGTAGGAGCTAATGAAAATGGGTCTGGACCTGGGTCTGCCTATATTTTTGATTTTAATGGTTCCGTTTGGAATGAAACAAAAATAACATCCTCTGATGCCGTTAATGGAGATTTGTTTGGATCCGATGCCGCATTAGATGGGGATAGAATTGTGATTTCTGCGCCTTTTGATGTTCATAATGGAGTATTTACGGGTTCAGTATATGTATATGATTGGAATGGATCAAATTGGATAGAAACTAAAATAACAGCTTCTGACGGAGCACATGGTGATCAATTTGGATTTTCAGTTGATTTATTTGGCGATAGATTAGTTGTTGGATCAAAATATGATGATGATACGGCAACAAATTCAGGTTCTATTTATATCTATGATTTTGATGGAACCACTTGGAACAACGAACTGGGTGTTTCTTCTTCTTCTTCTT
>CALHKJ010000251.1 GCA_938033975.1 uncultured Saprospiraceae bacterium
GAATCTGATAATAGAATAAATTGCGATTTTCGATTAGCACCTAATTCTGGAATCTTTACCCAAACATATTGATATTCATCATCAATACTTTCAACCCATGATGGTACAATTCTATCTTCGGAGTCAATTACTAAAAATGGAGATTCCAAATCAATGGTTCTTCTCACCTTTATTTTATGTCTAAAATCATATAGATCGTGACCTGATATTTCTTCAATTATAAAAGTATCTTGACGTTGGCACCCTTCATTATAAAAAACTCCATTTGAAATTGCTAGGTCAATCAATCCTTCAGACACTATATTGGATAGGCTAAAGTTTCCTATGGCAGAAACACCATTAGAACCAATAGTAGTTTTATCAAATTCAACTGATGCGAAAGCATCTGGATCATAATCATTATCAATACTCAAAACCCCACAAAAGTCTGTTGCACTTACTTCTTCCAACCAATCACTAATCGCACCCGTATTTCCTTCATCACCACATTCTAATCGCAAATCCGACGGACAAGTAATAGTAGGGCCGTTGTTATCTTCAATAGTAACTTCGAAAGAACAAGTAGAACTCTTTCCTGTGTCGTCGCTTGCTGTATAAGTCACTGTCGATGTTCCTTTCTCAAAAATACCATTTGCGTTACCAACTCCTGATCGTATTGTTGCTCCTGTAATATCATAAGCCAAAACAATGTCAGCTAGTTCTGTACAATCATCAAATAAAACTTCTGGCTCCAATCCACTCACTCTTGCAGTACAGTCTGTCTGGTTTACCTCTGCTACTAGATCAGCTGGACACTCAATCTCCGGTGGCACACAATCAATAAAACTATCGACAAAGGATACTGGATATAATGAACCACAAGCCTCATCAAAGTAAAATGATTGACTTCCTATGACTGCCTCAACTTCTATCTCCAAATTAGTAAAACAAGAAGGCGGTGTGAAATCCCAATAAACCCAATCGTTGTATACATTTGCCCTTCCTGCACACGAAGAAATAACTGTGAGCGGGCCCTTACAATCAGGTAAATCAGCTATAGCTGTATCCCATACAACTCCGTTTGGAATCGACATGGAGGTGGTAGTAACACCAGTTGAAGAATCTGTTACATTGATAACCACCAAGGCATTCACTACAGCAGGTGGAGAAATATTACCATGCCAGTGTTCAATATAAACCCTGATTTTACCTTCAGTAGTTATACAATATCCTACCTGAGTACCATGTGCGTAAAGAGATGAAAATGCTAGCACCAAAAAGGTGGACAGCATTAGCTTACGCATTGCGTTAGACAAAATGTACATTTCGATTAGTGTTAATTTATAAACTCCAATCGACTCTTGGGAATAAACAATAGAGGTATTAATAGCTCTAAGGACTTAGGCCATTATCATGTTAGGTAGGTTAGGTATATAAGTATTTTACTGAGGCTTCTATCAAAGATAAACACATTAAAAATAATTATATGTGTTTTTTTTGTATTTTTTATCCACTTTGTTTCAATGCCTTAGTACTCAAATTAGATTCTCGGTCTTAATTTTATAAGGACAAAGAGGAAAATAGCGGTTATTAGTCCGTAAACAATGGCCTTTGAGCTGTAACCGTATATTATCATACCGGTAGTAAATAAGGTGCCATACACAAAACCGCAACCCACCAACATTAACAAAATACCACGAGGAACAGCCCATCCTTCAGTCGAAAGTTCGGCAGGATCCATCGAGCTTGTGATTTTTGTCCACCCTGGACCCCCAGGCTGAATCTTTCTAACAAAACTCTGCAGAACCTCCTTCGATTCTGGTCTAGTCATCAAGGTCACCAATACCCAAATAAGAGTTGAACATAAGACGATTGTTGGGAATTTCATGTAATCTGGAAACATCCCAACGATTGCTGGTAAACCTTCATCTACATCCGCCGCTGCGCCGAATAGATTTCCACCTACAGCTCTTGTCATGAACAAAATAGAAATTATTCCAGAGGCAATCATGGCAGAGATCTCACTCCATGCATTGATCCGCCACCAAAACCATCTTAAGATAAAAATCAATCCCGTTCCAGCACCGAAGGCCAATATAAAATCAAAAAGATCTAGTGCATCTTGCATCTTCAAAGCAATTATTGCACTTAATATCATCAGCAACACGGTGGTACCTCGTCCAATATTTACCAACTTCTTTTCTGAAGCTTCTTTATCGACAAATTCTCTGTAAAAATCATGAACGATATAGGAAGCTCCCCAATTTAAGTGAGTACTTATTGTTGACATGTATGCACTGATCAAGGAAGCAATCACAATCCCTGTTAATCCAATTGGCAACATGGTCAACATCGCTGAATAACCTAAATCATCACCCAACTTATCAGCAGAAACATTTGGAAAAGCTTGTTGTATACTTTGCAAATCAGGAAACATTACCAACGAAGCCAATGCAACCAAAATCCATGGCCAAGGTCTAAGCGCGTAATGCAATGCATTAAAAAAGAAGGTTGCTCCAACTGCATGATTTTGTGTTTTAGCTGCCAACATCCTTTGGGCAACATAACCTCCACCTCCAGGCTCCGCACCTGGATACCAACTACTCCACCACTGAACAGCAATAGGAATAATCATTAATTTTATGGCTAAAGCCTTATTACTAAAATCTGGAACAAGAGATAATTTGCCGGCAACATTTGGATGCTCCAACATCGCCTGCAAGCCTCCTATCTCAGGCAAGTTAACAATGTAGAAAGCAGCTCCAATTGCCCCAATCATAGCAAGAAAAAACAAAAACAAATCTGTATAAACAACTCCACGAAATCCTCCCAAGGCGCTAAAAATTACAGTAATGGTTGAGGCAACAGCCACAGTAACAATTGGTGGCATGCCCAACATTACTTCTCCAATTTTGATAGCTGCTAAGGTTACACCCGCCATGGCCAATACATTAAATGCAATTCCTAAATACAAGGCCCGAAAGCCTCTCAAAAATCTTGCAGGCTTACCTCCATAACGCAAGGCATAAAATTCTAAATCCGTTGAAACATTTGACTTCCTCCATAATCGAGCATACACAAAAACAGTCAACATTCCTGTCAATAGAAAAGCCCACCAAACCCAATTACCGGCAACTCCATCTTGCCTTACTATACTAGCCACCAAATTGGGCGTATCCGTAGAAAATGTTGTGGCAACCATTGACATACCCAACAACCACCATGGCATCCTTCTTCCAGATAAAAAATACTCTGTTGTATTCTGACCTGACTTTCTAGCTACCATGATACCAATCCCCATCGTAATGGCCATAACCGTAAATATTATCACCCAATCAATTGTGGAAATCAGCATATCTTATATTGTTTTTCGTTTGTATTCAATCTAAGATTAAAAATTAGAACAATATTTCCGCTTTTTATAGTCATTCAAAGAATAAAAATTCTAAACCTTTTTTACTTTACAGCTATTATATAGTACTATATGTATAGAAGTCTCAAACAAGCACTAGAAGATTTAGAACAAAACGGTCGATTACTTCGCATTAAATATGAAGTCGATCCTGATCTAGAAATGGCTGAAATTCATCGCCGTGTATTTGATGCACAAGGCCCAGCACTTTTGTTTGAAAAAGTAAAAGGCAGTCCCTTTCAGGCTTGCTCAAACTTATATGGAACACTAGAGCGCACAGATTTCTTGTTTAGAAAAACAATGGATAAGGTAAAGCGTGTAACCAAATATAAAGCTGATCCCACTCGAGCACTTCGTAATCCATTGGATGCTGTAAAAGCTGGCTTCACTGCCATTAAAGGTCTTCCTTCAAAATCCTTTGGCTCTGCCAATTTTGAAAAAACTACGATTGATAAAATTCCATTGATAAAATGCTGGCCAATGGATGGTGGTGCATTCGTAACCTGTCCGCAGGTTGCAACCCTCCCGCCTGGTAGCAAAAAAATAATGGAGTCTAATATCGGCATGTACCGTATTCAGTTAACTGGCAATGATTACATCCTGAATGAAGAAATTGGACTACACTATCAATTGCACAGAGGGATAGGCGTACATCACACTCTTTACAATAATTCTGATGAAGAATTTAAATGCAGCATTTTTGTTGGAGGACCACCCTCACATACCTTTGCTGCCATTATGCCAATGCCAGAAGGATTAAGCGAACTGACCTTCGCAGGTATGTTGAATGGAAATAGATTCAAATATTCTTTCGATAAAGATGGCTACCTACTCTCTAATGATGCTGACTTTGTCATCACTGGAGTCATCAAAAAGAATTTTAAAAAACCAGAAGGCCCATTTGGTGATCATCTAGGATACTATAGCCTCACCCATGACTTCCCAGTGATGGAAGTGAAAAATGTATATCATAAAAAAGATGCTATCTGGCAATTTACAGTAGTAGGTAGACCCCCACAAGAAGATTCTAGCTTTGGTTATCTTATTCACGAATTGGTAGAAGAACTAACCCCTGGCGAATTTCCTGGTCTCGTAGAAATCAATGCTGTTGATGCCGCTGGTGTCCACCCCCTCCTACTTGCAATAGGCAAAGAAAGGTACATGCCTTTCAGAGATAAAAAACCGGAAGAAATTCTGACGATTGCTAATCGTATTCTTGGATCCGGTCAGACATCATTGGCTAAGTTTTTAATCATCGCTGCCAAAGATGAAACACTACCTGATTTGAATTGCCACGATATAGATGACTTTTTCACTCATGTCCTAGAACGAATAGATTGGAAAAGAGATCTTCACTTTCAAACCAAAACTACCATTGACACCTTAGATTATTCTGGTGATGGATGGAATGCAGGATCAAAGGTAGTGATGGCAGTTTGTGGTGAAAAATTGAGATCACTAGCCACCACTGCACCAAGTAATTTGAATGACCTTGCTTCGATCAAAAACATGCACCTAGCGCAACCAGGAGTATTGGCAGTTGAATTAAATCCCTTCACGGACTACAAAGCTGCCATTGAAGAAGTAAACACATTTGCGGAAACGCTCGAATCAAAAAACTTGGAAGGCTATCCTTTAATAGTCATTGTTGACGATAGCCAATTTCTTGCCGAAGAACTCAACAACTTTCTTTGGGTCACCTTCACAAGAGCAAATCCATCTCATGATATATACGGGGTCGGCGCCAATACAAATTTCAAACACTGGGGTTGCACAGGAGCTCTAATCATTGATGCAAGAATAAAACCTCATCATGCGCCAGGGCTTACAGTTCCAAAGGAAATTATTGAAAAAGTAGATTCACTGGTCGAAAAAGATACCGACCTAAAAAATATACTACAAGCCTAAAAAAATACATTATAAAAACTTTTAACGCATCGAATTGACAGGCCTATCGTTCCAAGTATATACCTTTATTGGAACAACAACAAATCATGAGACACACTTTACTTTTAGTAAGCATTTGCACTTTTTTCAGCTTAAATCTACCCGCACAATGGGAAAAATTTCCGATTGTAAACAATGAATTTAAAGACACAGAAATGCCACTTTGGGCTGATCTGAACGGAGATGGAAATGCAGACTTAGTAGGCTACGATGAGCTCGTCGAAACAATTTTTTGGAGAGAAAATGATGGCTCAGAAATGGCTCCTCCAAAAGCTATTGAAATAGACATTTTGCTTTACCAAGGCAAATTCCAAGTTTTAGATTGGGAAGACGATGGTGACATGGATATAATTGGCCACCTAGACAAAAATATAGGAGCCACTGGAAACACTTTATATTTCCAATTATTGCTAAACAATGGGAACGGAACTTTTATTGAAGCAGAAATTCCAATCGTTACGCAACAGTATTACCCAGATCTAATATTCTTTTCTGATCTAAATAATAATGGCTCAAAGGATCTCGTAGTAGAACACGGCGCAGACTTTCACATTTATATAAATGAGGCAGGAATTTACAATTTCAAAACTACCATCAATTCTTCTTTGCGAGGACAAATTTATTCAGTCGATCTAAAACAAGACGGCAATAATAAATTGGTTGTGGTAAGAGATGATTTTGCAATCGATGTTTATCAATATGCAAATGATAATGTATTGCTCGAGCAATCTATTCCAACAGCCTATCCGGGAAGTGATCAACACTCAATAATGAGTCCTCTAGAATTTGATGATATTGACAATGATGGAGACTTAGACATTACCC
This sequence comes from uncultured Saprospiraceae bacterium, assembly GCA_938033975.1. Taxonomy (GTDB): domain Bacteria; phylum Bacteroidota; class Bacteroidia; order Chitinophagales; family Saprospiraceae; genus JAHDBF01. The sequence goes on from CALHKJ010000251.1 coordinate 6,164, forward strand.
GAAAAATTTTGGATACTGATATTCAAATCGTAATTGATGTTGGTCAAGTAATTCCCAAAAAAAATTACTTCTATCAATACACACAAAATGCTGATGGTAGTTTTAATTCTTCCAGATTCTATACTTCAATC
>CALHKJ010000252.1 GCA_938033975.1 uncultured Saprospiraceae bacterium
GCTCTTCTTGGTAAAGAAATACCTGAAGAGGGCTTCAAAAATTTGATGGCCGCAATCATAATTTTTAGTGTTCTGATGATGATTATATGGGAGAAGAAGAAGGACCTTATCCTAACAAAAAATATTTACTTTAATGGAGTAGTGGGTTTTTTAGCAGGTGTTACAACGATGCTAGGAAATCTTGCTGGAGCATTTTCAAATATTTACTTTCTTTCTTCCCGAGTACCAAAAGATCAGTTTATCGGTACAGGTGCATGGCTATTTTTTATTGTTAATTTAGTCAAATTACCTTTTCATATTTTTGTTTGGAAAACAATAAATGTTCAATCGCTCCAATACGATTTATATTTGATTCCAATGGTAGTACTAGGCTTCATTTTTGGGGTGAAAGTAATTGGTCTTTTCAAAGAGAGTTTTTTTAGAAAGTTTATTCTTGCTGCGACAGCATTGGGAGCTATTATCTTGCTCTTGAGTTAGTTCTTAGGAAGCAGTTATTCATAGATAAAAATCATCTAATTGGATGTATAAATATTGATTAGTGTTCATCTTGTCTAGTTTGAAAAGTGGCATATTTGTATATTTACTTTCATGTTAATTTATTTCAACAATAAAATACCTTTCATAGGTCGAACAAAGTGGGTAGTGAGATTCTAAAATATCCTTTAATTAGATCGTTGGTCCAGTCTCCTTTTTTGGATATACTTGGTGCAAGTTTGGTCTTCTTTATTTCATATTATTTGTCATTTCATGAGACGATATATTATGAAGGAAAAATACAGTTTGGTATTCCGTTTGGAGAACTAGGATCATATGTAAAAAAAGGAGCCTATCCATTGGGTATTTTTTCTATTGTCGGAGCGGTGTTTTCAATGCTAGCAACAAGGTTTACTGGTAAGCAGAAAAACCTTGGAAATGTATTAGGTGCGGTGACGACAGTGAATTCAGGAGCCAATGACTTTTTGTTTGGGAATGCTTCTGCGATCATCACATATCCATTGACTTTTTTCATTTTTACTTTTGCAATAAAACGATGGGCTGGGGGTGAAAAAATACGAAAGATAGATAAGGTATATTATTTTATTATTTCGATTTCAATCCTTGTTGGTTTTGCTTTGGTGTTTTTGGGTGCCCATTTGTTTGGTGGTAGATCTGAGCTCAGTTTTTTAGTGATAGTTTCTCTTACCTTTGGTATTTCGCTTGGCGCAAATATCTGTAATGCTTTGAAGTACAATCAAACTTGGTTAAGTTGGATTATTTATAATGGATTTCAGCTTATTAAAAATAGTGTGCTTGGGAATTTTGCCAATGTAATTAAATACATCTTTTACCTATTTAATGCGGTGATCACTCAGATTGATTGGAAGTTTAATGGAGATGTGCAAAAAGCCTAACTAAAGCCTTGCAATGCTAAGGCAGGGAAATAAAAAAAAGCCATTGCTGATGCAATGACTTTTTTTATTATTTAAATATCTGTCTTAAGATGCAGATAAATTTATTTTAAGTCCAACTTTATCACTGATGGCCTTATCTTTTACAACATCTGCTAAAGATTCTGAACCATATTTAATTCCAAAGTCAGTTCTGTCAATTGTAAAGTCTCCAGTTGAAACACTCGCTCCTGTCGCACCAACTTTTACGTTTGCTTTGAAACCAATTTGCTTAGTAACATCTTTCAATGTAAGGTTACCATATACCATGCAATTTGCATCTGGATTTCCTTCCAGAGCAGTCACTTTTGTAATTTCAAATTTAGCAGTTGGAAACTTAGCTACGTCAAAGAAATCAGGAGATGATAGGTGACCTACCAATTTCCCTCCACCTTCAGCATCTAGGTCAGTACAAGTCATCGTTGACATATCAATATCAAAACTACCACCAGTAACCTTAGTGCCATCAGTTGTTAGATTACCAGACTTTAGTTTCAGAGTACCTGTGTGAGTAGCCGAGATTTTGCTGCCAGACCAATTGATTAGTGTATTGGCAGTATTTACATTTAAAGTTTTTGCAGTTTCTGCTTTTGCAACTGGTGCAGCATCTGAAGTAGCAGCAGCTTCTCCTTTTGGTGCATTTTTACAAGACGCAACCAATGCAACAAGAGCAAATAGGAATAAATAATTTTTGAATGTTTTCATCATTTGTATTTGTGAAATATGTTATAAATTAATTTTGAAAAGAGGGGTAGGAGTCTATAAATTTATTTTTTGAAGCAGCGTATAGAGTTGGTTTGCCTCATTTTTATTTAAGTCAGTTTTGAAAAAATTATTCACTGAGGATTTCGCCAAACTATGTCCTTTTAAATAAGTTAATCTTCCTTTTTTAGTAATTGAAATAGTTGTTTTCCTTCTGTTGGTTGTAGAAGCTTGTCTTTTGATTAGCCCTTTAGCATCGAGTCTTCCAATCATACGGCTGAGATCTGGACTATTGACTATTAGTTTGGTTTTTAGATCACTAATGCATAGGGTATGCGGGGAAGACTGAAATAATATTGAAAGAACATTAAGTTGAATATGAGTGATTTGTAAAGATTTGAGAGAATCTTTTACTCTTAATTCAACTCTATCTGCTAAGCTAACCAATGAGAAGTAAGCTTTCGCGTGACTCGTTGTTAAGTCATTCAATAGTTCTAAATTATTATTCATTCTAAATTTAGGCATTCATGTTTACAACATCAGTAAAGGTATACAAAAAATTGATAAGCCATCAATCTTATGCTTTTTATATATAAATTATTTTAATTTGAATTTTAAATTGAAAGTGCTGATAACTGCTCATAAATGGGTTGACATCTTGAAAGAAGATCATTTAAATGATCTGGGAATCTTTCATCTTTTGCTTTGTAGGGCTTAAATCCAGTAGAATTATGCACGCTTTTGTACCAATATTTAGCCCAGCAACCATCTTCCTTTATAGGTCCTTCATTCCAGCTTAACATTGATTCTAGAAATGGAATGTTTAGCTTTTTACATAAATTTTGTAATCCAACTTTAGGCTTGAGTAATATTTTACCTGAGTCTAAAACTATTGGAGGGTAATCAATAGATTCTAGATATTGATAAAGTTCCAAATGGGCAGCATAACCAACATCTTTCATGCTTGGATTTCTTATAGCTTTCGCATACGATGAGAGCATTTCTTTTGGATCTCGAGTAAGAATAATGTTGATAGTGTGCTTTAGAAACTCATAATCAATATTTACAAGATGATGAGTCATTTGCTTAAAAAAGACAATTTCTTTTTCATGTGGGCCAAGCATTTTCGCAATTACTTTTTGTCCATCTTGCTCCATCGTGCCTAGGATTTCTTCAGCACCAGGGTGATAGCTATCTGCATCGGTTGATTTAAGATAATGCGCATACAAGGGCTCGTCTACAACCAAAGTGTCTTTTCGTTGTGCGAAAGAATACATCAAAGCTGTTGAAATATTTCTTGGTCCCGACCAGAGGCAAATTCTTTTTACAGAATCTTTCTTCATGAATTAGCTTTTGAATTTTTGACTTCTTGATGAATCAGATTGAGGTACCATGAAGATAATTTTCTGCTTACTTCACCAAAGCTTCCATTTCCAATTGTTCTACCATCTATCTTGGTTACAGGAGTGACTCCACCAAAGGTACCTGTTACGAAGGCTTCGTCAGCATCATAGGTATCATAGAGCGAAAAGTTTTTTTCTTTGACAACTAAGCCATTTTGTTTTCCGCATTTGATAATGTTTGCTCTTGTAATTCCATTCATACAATATTGGCCAGTTGAGGTCCAAAGTTCATCATCCTTTACCATGAAGAAATTTGTGGCATTGCAGGTCGAAACAAAGCCATGTATATCCAACATTAATGCTTCATCTGCACCTGCTTCAATTGCCTGGATCAATGCTTGTACCTCATGTAATTTTGAATGACAATTTAAACGAGGATCTAGGTAGTCGGGACTCCCTCTTCTGATGGTGCTGGTAAATAAAGTGATTCCTTTTTCTTGGCTGTCTTTGGAGGCAGCCTTGTGTTCAGCGATAATGACTAGATTCGGTCCACTGATAGTAAGTCTAGGATCTTGAGAAGGTGTTTTTTTTATTCCTCGAGTCAGCATTATCCGAACATGAACATTGTCTGTCATTTTATTTGCATGAATGACCTTCCATACTTTTTCGAGCAATTCTTTTTTCGAAAAGGGTAGTTCCATTTTGACAGCTGCACATGCTCTCCACAGTCTATTAAGATGCATGTCTGCAAATACCAAAACTTCATTATGAAGTCTTAGGGCTTCCCAAACACCATCGCCAACCAAATAGCCGCTATCGAAAACAGAAATTTTTGCTTGATCTCGAGGAAGCAATTCATCATTTACATAAATGAGGATATCCTTGTTTCTTTCGTCAGGAAGTGCATTGTGAGTTCCGTGTACCATAGTTTGTAATAGTTAGGCACGGAAGATATTGAATCTGTTAGAGATTTCCTACTTTGGACTGCTTGTCCTCAAGTTTTGATTTTTTATAAAATACAGTACAGATGCTAAGTATAAGAAATGTAATCATAGGGATTAAGATGCGATTGAAATGTAAGGATCCATGATAAGACAATCCCTAAAGTTGAGTTGATTATTGAATTTGATACTTCTTAATAATGAAAGGAGTGGATTTGTATTATTGATGAAAACAACAGTTTCTCCGCCATGGTTCTCTGTATGCTGTCTGGCAGCCAACAGAGCTGATAATCCATATATATCGATTTCATTTAGGTCTTTTACATCAATGTAAAGATCTTTCCCGTTATGGCATATTTGAGCCAATGTTTCTCTTAATGATATGGCATCATCAGAGGTCAATGAGCCGCTCACTGAAACATAAGTAGAATATGGCTTAGATTGAATATTGTAGGATAATTTTTGCATCACCTTTGATTTTAGTTATCAAGGTGTGTTGAAAATTTGGGCTTATCTTTTCAGATTGTAGCCTTAAGACTATACTATTATGCGCAGGTAACACATTTGCGGAAGCGTAATGAATAAATGTAAAATAGTTTACTTTTGTTTGTTGAAATATCAAAAATTGATGGTAAAAACGATAAACGGTGAATGAAAATTGGGAACATAGAGTCAGTGCGATCAGCCAGCCAACAAGAATCGTAGATTATATTGGTGAGGCTTTTGAGATCCTCGGAAGTCGCTCAGCAGCGAGAAAAGCTATTGCTGCGAGTAGGGTAAAGTTGAATGGCGAAAAGGTCTATCCTTCAGATACTATCAAGAATGGAGATCTAATAACCTTGTCAGGCACTGGTGTGGCGAAGGCAAAGAAATTTGACTTTGAAATAGAGCAGGTCTATGAAGATGATCATTTGATTATTGTCAATAAACCAGCAGGGATTGCAGTCAATGGAAATCGAAATAAGACGGTTGAAAATGCTCTTGCAGGTTCTATCAAAAAATCTAATCTAGCTGATGCATTGCCTAGACCAGTGGCAGTGCATAGAATTGACGTTCCGACAAAGGGATTGGTTATGCTTGCCAAAAGTAAGTCTGCCTTAATTGCTTTGAGTAAAGATTTTGAGACCAATAAAATTGATAAAGAATATCACGCAGTTGTGCACGGCACACCTAATGATTCGGGAGTGATAAATAAACCAGTTGAGGGTAAAAAATCAGAATCCAGATACCAAAAAGACAAAACTGTAAAGTCAAGAAATTTCACTAGCTTAAGTTTAGTTAGATTAAAACCAATAACAGGAAGAACGCATCAGTTGCGTATTCATATGGCAAGCATAGGACATCTTATCGTTGGAGATAGATTGTATGCCAAAGAGACAAAAACAATTTTAGGAAAAGGACTTTTCCTCTGTGCGAGTAAGATTAGCTTCCAACATCCTGAAACAAAACAACGAAAGGTGGTCAATATAGATCCACCCAAGAGGTTCTATCGTTTGCTAGAAAGAGAAGAAGCTAGATTTTAATTTTTAATATTGAATCAATTCAAAGCAAGCATGCTTAACTTCTTAATGCAGCATAATCTAAAAAGTATACCAACTTAAGAGATAAAGAATTTCTTTCTGCAAGATTATTTAAAGAACCTAAGGCATTTAGATAGCTATACTGAAGGTAATCTTCATCATTGCTCACATCGCTAATTGAGTTCTTCCAAATGAAAAACAAGTCACTGCCAGGAGCAAACCTCCATCGATAGACCATGTCAATATTAAAAAAGTTTAAGCTTAGATCATGATACTCGTTGTAGTCACTTAAGCTTAATCTTCCGTTATCTTCCAACTTGAAATAATCGCTGTACAATACAGAAGACCAATAGTGTCTTATTCTGATATTGGCAGACATGTTTTTATTGAAAGTATAAGTTGCGTTTCCTTCATTTTCTACATTCAAAATTCTTCGTCTTCCTAGGATTATATCCTGATTATTTGTTCCCCAATTATTTACATAGCCATGGTCATTATTGTCAAAGCTTGATTCTCCATATAAACTTAAGGTAAACCGGTCCGTAAGATTGAAGGTCGCGCCAACTCCTAAGCCTCCCCAATTTCCATCCCAGAAATCAAAAGTACCACCGTAATATCCATTAGCCCTTAGGATGACTTTTTTACGACGATCAGTAGAAATGTTTAGCCCTGTTATGATTTTCTGAGGTTTAAGAAAATACCTTCCAGGAGTTCTTGGCTCATAATATTCTTTTTCTGTTGTAGGTTGGGTATATACCCAAAGATTATAATTCCAAAAATTCTTGCTGCTTGCATACCAATAAGCTGAAAGATCAGTTGAGACAAAGTCATTTGGGTTGTACAGCCATGAGTTTTCTACATCCATACCTACGCCCATTTGATTGAATTTGCCGAAAGGCTCAAATTCGGTATATGACATGGAAAATTCTAATTCTCTTTCGTTTGGAGCAAACTGGAATCCTAAATCATTGATGTCCAAGGTGTGACTTTCTTCCTTGTAGCCAATTCCATAATTGAAATTTCCACTGATTTTTCCAGCCTCCAAGGACAAGGAATGTCCGCGAAGAGCATTTACATTTTTGTCAATTAATCTGTTCTTTTCTGAGTCAACTATAAAGTTGATATTATTTAAATGGTTTGTAAATCTATCATGAGATGAAAACATTTTTTGACTCAAACCAAAACCACCCTCTATATTATAAGTTTGGTCTTTGTTTCTAAGGTCAAAAACTATTCCTGTTACATTGGCATCATAGTCGTCACCTTTTCTCAATACGTTGGTGTTGACTAAGGAAACATAGGAGTTATTTTTTAAATTTTGGTCCACGACGAAGACACTGTAGTTGGTCAATGGGCTAACTTGTACTTCACGAGATTGTGTTGTATTTCCAACACGAGCTACTGCTCTACCTGAAACCGCATTAAATAAACCCAAGCCAGTCCCTTCTTTGGTCCTTCCTGATACTTTTGTTGCGTTAAAAAGTTGAGTAAAAAGAGGTTCTTCAAGAACTTCTTCTCCACTTTGTAAAAAATCTGAAGCACTATGCAAAGGTCTACCTCCAGCACGACGCGAATAAAAGAAGCCACCCTTATTAAAAAGTTCTGTCCCTTCCGTAAAGAATTGTCGATTTTCATCAAATTGAATTTCAAAGGGAGATAAATTTAAAACTTGGTTGTCTGATTGTGCTTCTCCAAAATCTGGGATCAAGGTCATGTCTAATGTGAAAGCATCTGTCAAACCATATTTAATATCCATTCCAGCATTAAATGATCTTCCCCAAGAGCTGCTTGGATTTATTGCATCACTCCCTTCTTTAAAATTTTCGACGTAACCTGCAATAAATGGGGTAGCTTGCAATCTGATTGGTGGCTTAATATTTTTAATGCCTTCTAATTGACCAGTTTGATTTAAAAAGCCTGCTATTGTTCGGTCAACAGGATACCAAAAAGAAGTTTCTTGCTTTCTTGTTATTTGCTTAACAAAATTTATATCCCAGACTTGATATTCTGTCTCAGGAAATCTCAAAGCAGAATAAGGAATTTTCATTTCTACAAACCAACCTTCATTTGTAATCTTTACTTCTCCATCCCACACAGCATCCCACTGGGTATCTTCTCCGAGTGCTGAATATTTTGTATCAAACTGAACACCTTGTGTAGTCATTATAAATCCGACTCCGTTGATTCCATCTTGATAAGGGCATAAGATTATACCAAACCAATCAGAATTGTAAATATCATCTCGCTCAGTCATTTGGGTTGACATAGAATCTGGATGTGTTTTTATATGAGCTCCCAGATAAATAGCTTCATTGTCGTACATGATTCTTACCTCAGCATCCTCAGTTGAGGGTGCTAGTGGATCAGGGCTTCTTTGGGAAAATCCATTTGATACCTCTGCCATGTTCCAGTCAGCTTCATTTAGGATCCCATCAATCTTAATATTGGACTCTGTATTCAAGGCCTGAAGTGTGCGATTTGTTTGTACAATTTCATCTTCTTGGCTAAAAGCTAGTAGGCTGACTAAAAGGAAGAAAATAGTGTTTAAGTTTTTCATCAAAGTTTTTACTTGGTATACAATTTCATCAAATAACTTTTACTTGATGAACAAACAATCGCACGAGTTTTATCCGCAAATTTATAATCAAAAATTGAAACTTAATCTCCAAAATCTACCAAACGGCTATTCTAATAGATTGAAGCGAAGAACTTTACATTTGAATCTAGTAAGCTCAAATGCCCTAAATATAAGCACTTTTAAGGATTTTGACGTTAAGTTTATCATTGACACATAATTACATATTAAATAATTTTTTAATATGAATAATTTAGCTTTATATTTGTTGGAATTCTATAAAAATGAATTGATCCCTCCCAGAATAGTATATCCGCTCAGAAGCACAGCTTTTGAGATATTAAATTATTTAAAGACACTAGGATGTATTTTTCAAATTTTAATTCTGTAATACTTAAGGCAATTTCAGTCTTCACCATTAC
>CALHKJ010000253.1 GCA_938033975.1 uncultured Saprospiraceae bacterium
CCTACCTGGTTGCACTTGATCCATACACAGGTGCTTACACAACAATGGGTACAATATCCGGAGCATCCCAAGTCAATGGAGCTCAATTTAATCAATTAGATGGACATGTATATGCTCCCGTTTCAGTAGATGGTGTCCAAAGATTGGGCATGATCCAAAGTGACGGTAAGGTTATCCCATTGGATATTGAATTACCTGGATCAGCAATATTTTATGCGGGTGCCATTGATGCACAAGGCAGAATGTATATTAGCAATGGTAGTGGCATACACTACATTGATCTCAAGCAAGAAACTCTTGAGGTTGTTGCTACTGGTACTGCACATCCTGGTGTTGCCGATTTCGCATTAGATATAACAAAAAATTTATTCTATGGAATTAATTCAGCAGCTAAGCTTGTTGTTTTCAATCCTAGTAATTTATCTGTTAGCCAATATGATTTGGCTGGTTCAATTAGAAATGACAGCGGAGCTTTTGGAGCATGCTGGTCTAGTAGAGATGGATCCTTCTTTGCATACAATAATTCTTCTGGAAAAATATACTCTGTAAATCCAAATGATCTTACAGCAACTTTAGTATTAAATGGAACTGGAAATTTGTCAATTAATGACGGCTTCAATTGTGTACTTGCAGCTCCACCTTTCGAAACCAAATGCGGAAATATGATTGACGATGATGGAGATGGCTTGATTGATTGTGAAGATCCCGACTGTTTTAACTCCAATGTTTGTACTGTAGAAATTTGCAACAATGGAATTGATGATGATAATGATGGTTGGATTGATTGTAGTGATTCTGAATGTTTTGACTTGGAGATATGTGTTGAAATATGTGATAATGGAATTGATGACAATAATAATGGATTGATTGATGCTGATGATCCACAATGTACTACTCCTAGTGGAGTAACTGGAGGATTAGAGTCCAATAGAAGATTAACAGATAAAATTGCACAAAGAAATTTCAAAACTAGAGTCTTATACTCAGATTTATTTGAGCAAAAACTGGAGGGTGCTATGCCTTTTCAAATTGAAAGTTCAAGAACAGAATTTGAAATGTCGAATTTTATACCGACTCAATTTCAAAACACTTATGTAGCAGAAAGTGCACCAATTGATTTAATCAATATCACCAATGCTGTTGATGTAGCTGGAGCAGATTACTTTCTTGATGATAGAAGAATTGCGACTGTACTTGGTATCTACTCTGAGAATGGGGTCTACGAACATAGCAAGTATATTTGTGATAGACTAGATGGCTCTAGATTGATTGACATTTCCTATTTATTTGCCTACGGCGGAAATTTTATTAGCTACGAGCTTATCAACAAACAAGGACAAAAAGAATATGCGGTCAGTTTTTCTGCAAGGCTTGAAAACGAAAACTTCTATGTAGAAAACCATTGGAATTTACATAAGTATGATAAAGAGTCCAACTACTTCAATTTCCAAATTTGGGGACAATCCTACCCTGAAATAATTGCTCTACTCGATAATGTTTTGCACAAAATGCATACGACTGCACCGATTCAGAGCATCGAACATTCAGAGATACCATATGTCTTTGTCACTCATGGCGAATATCAAAATGGTCGCTTAAACTTGGGAATTAAAAATAAAAACCAAACAACTTCTATGCAGTTTAGTAGCTCTGTGAGAAGAACGGAAACGGGAGATTTAGAAGACCTAATGCTAGATATTGAAATCAGCCCAGCTTATGAGCAAATCATCTCTATCGAAACAGGACCACTATATGATTTAGGTGGATCACTTAATTTCCCAGAGAGTCCAAGTGATGAAATATTTATTGCAGATGGTAGTTGGGGAATCGATACTGAAAACCCAGACAATTATATCAACTCATACAATGTAAGTGTAGATGATAGAGCAAATTCAGACGATGCATTTATGGTTGAAAGATCTATTGAACTCAAGGCCAAGGTAAAAAACTACCTAAACATATATCGATCATTAGATGCTAAACTCAATGCGCAAAACTTGAGCGAATATAATAACCTACAATTTCAAGCAAGCGGTACAGGACAAGTACAGGTGACAATTGTAAAGGAATCAATCTCCGAATGGAATCAACAATTCAGAACCAATATTATGTTGGCATCGAGCGAGAAAGAATTTAATTTAAAACTAGAAGACTTTAAATCTACATTGGACATACCATTGGTTCTTGATGATGCAACTATGCTTGTCTTTACCGTCTTAGGCAATACAGATTATGCAACTGATAAAGAGTTTACAATCTCAAAGCTTAGTTTTAACAATCAAGTAGTATCATCGACTGAAAATTCTGGAAGTGAATTAGCAAATGGGATCTTTCCTAATCCAGTATTTAAAAATGCGAGCTTGGTTTTTGAATCCAATGGTGGGAACATAGAATTACAAATTTACAATGCATATGGAATCCAAGTGGTGCAAAGCTCAATATCTGTGAAGAAAGGAATTAATGAAATAGAGATTGATTGCACAGAACTGTCTGGAGGCCAATATTTTTACACAGTCTCAGAGGAAGCAAAACAAATAAACTATGGAAAGTTTATTAAGATAAAAGACTAAAAGAATTGCTATTAACTAACTTTCGCTGAGGCTTCAGCGAACAAAATCAGACTTTTTCATCGGAGTTCATTTGCCTAGGGCAGGTGAACTCCATTTTTATTTTGAGATGAGGTCTACTAATTGAGGAGAAAGAAGTTTTAAGTGAAAGTCATCTGCTGTGATCTGTAAGTAACCCATAGCTTTGGCTAATTCAATATAGCTATCATAGAGATCTTTCTTGACATTGATTAAATCTATTTGCTCTTCTATTGATTCAATATTTAATTCCAATATTTCTACAATTTCGCTTTTCGAGCTAGGCTGAATAGATTTTGTCAGTTCTTCGTATTTTTTTAAAGTAGATATTAGTTTTTGAGCTGCATTATAATTTTCAAATTGCTCAAGAAAATTGGTATAATTCTCCTCTATGTTTTCTTCGATTTCTCTTTTTTGGCGCTCAAATTTTTCTTCTTCAATCATCTTTTCAAGTTGCAACTCTATAAGGTCTAAAGAACTTTTGCTAGAGTGTGGGAACCGAAAAGCAAATCCTAAGTTGATTTTTTCTTCCCATATATCATCAGGATTAGAATTGTATCTAATTTGTGCAAAATCAAATAGCTTATCTTTTTCTGCCTTTTCTAATTGGTATTGATTTTCAATTCTATTCAATTCAAATTTATGCTCATCGTAAGTTTGCGATGGCATGTTGATGCCAATAATCATGGCAAATATTTTTTCTAACTCGTCAACAGCAATTATTGATTCTTGACTATTGGCTGCAAGATCTTTTTGTGTATTCAATCTTTGTTGATCGCGTTCAATTCGTATTTGCAATTTATCTCTTTCCTTTGATGCATTGATCAAATCACTGACACTCAATTCCCCATCTTTGTTTTGTTTGGAGAGCATGGTGATGATGTCCTCATAGATTGGCAAGATTTGCTTTCGCAAATTTAGTTCTTGGACGTCAAAATAATATTCTAAGTAGCTGTTGTATAAGTCTTCCAGATAATCTTCTTGTGATTGTCGCAATTCGAAAAGATACTCATTGCGAAGATCGTCATAAATTCTATTTTGATATTTCCTTATTTTCTTAGAGTTGGGAGACAACCTGAGCGTGTATTCTTGTTGTGCCAAATCAAACTCATTGGTCTCTGTCCTAAACTCTGCCTCATCAATCAAAGGAGATTTGAAATACAATGGATATAAGGCTTGTCTTTTGTCCTCCGAAATTTCTTCTTCGTTTGAAAAAGAATTGTAATACTCCTCGAAGGAAACCATGTCGACTTGAGCTTGGGATACATTTATAATGATAAATGAAAATACTATGGTCAGTAGACGGTTCATTTTCTACTTATTGGATTGTGCTGTAGAACTTTCATTATCGTCGCTCGGCTTATCTAAGGAGATAATCACTTTTTCTTTTTGCAAAAATTTATTGTCAGCTGGAATAGAGATCAGCACCTCTCTTCCATAAGTTTTAAGTTCAGGCATTTTTCGAAGGCGCTCAGGAATTTCAACAATTCTAGAACCCATTCCCGTTACAACCCCTGTACAAACATTGTTAGGATTTAGAGCAGATCTGATGTAGAATTTATCTCCAACATTTACATCGACAATCATAGTTTCATGAACAAAGCCAGCGACTAATGTTGGATTTGGTTCATAAAGGGTCACCATTGTTTTGAATGATTGAATGTACTCCCCTTCTTTGATATGTACGTTTCCAACCAAAGCGTTGGATGGACTTTTGAGATCTAACTTCTTTATTTTTTCTTGAGCAAAACCAACATCACTTTTATGTCTTTTGACAGCAGCATTATAAATCCCTTTTTCGTCCTCGATTCTGAGATTCTTTGAATTAACCAAAGCTGTGTAATTAGTGTTTACTAAAGCCTTTTTGTCTTCCAAGGTAGCAAGTTCTGATTCGAATAATTGCTTCGATTCTTGACTAGGTTTAATATCTAAGGTCTGCAGACCAGAAGAAAGAGATTCATTAAATTTTCTTTCAGCTTTCAATTTTTCAATCTCAGCATCGATCTCTTTTAGTTCCTGCGCCTTTTTTGACATGAGCACAGAGATCTCACTTTCAATATCGTTTTTCTTGGTATTAAATTCAGAGGTCAACTCGTTGATACGAAGTTGCTCGTCATTGATATCTTTACTTAAAGTTATTTGCGTAAGCTCAGCAAGTTGAGTTCCAGCAGCAATATAGTCACCTGGCTTCACCATGATCTTATCTACCTTTACCGGATAGTCTAGATTTATTTCTGTCTCTTTGTTTTCTGCAAATCCAAAAAACAACTCACTTGACTCTGTTTGTTTTTGAGAGTAATTATAAAGAAACACTGCTAGAATAATCGCTAGAAGATATAGAGGATTTAATATTTTTTTAAAGAATTCCATTTATACTTCATTCTCAATTTTAGTGAACTTCAATTTGACCTGTTTGACAAAATCTTCCTCACTCAAACGATTCATTAAACCTAAATCATCTTTATCCTTTCGGATTTTTATATCGTAATAAATTTCTTTTAGTCTTTGAGATTCACTTTCTGTAACAATCTTTTTTCCATATTGATATTCAGTTTCAAGTGCTACTTGTTTATCTCTCGTTCGGTATTCTTTTAATCTAAAAGAAGTAACAAAAGGTTTTAATATTTTTTCAATCTCTGAAGTTAGACCTGGTCGCGCGAATGCGACAATCCTAAGATCTCCGGTCAAGGATTCCGATTTGCCGAAAGGCGAAAAACGCATAACAAAAGCCATGAAGCAAAAAATCAAAGTTCCAACCGTGGCAATAGTATATCCAAACGCACCACAAGAAATACCTACAGCAAGAGATGCAAACATAAAAGTCATGTTGCGAGGATCCCTTAAGGTCGTACGAAATCGAATTATCGCCAATGCTCCTAGCATACCTAATCCTCTTGCAAGACTGTCACCTACTGCTTGCATAACCATTGTTGCTACAATTGAAATCATCGCCATAGATTGTAAAAAATGATGATTGCGATCAAGCGAACGAGTCGTCAAATCATAGGTAATCACAATTAGTGCTGACAATACAACAGCAAGCACTACTGAGATCAGTATGGCAATAAAGGTGGGATTTTCTGAATTTGTTTGTAATGTTTGTATGTCAAACATTGGCTTTCTTTAGTTTAGAGACTATTAAGTTAACTATAACCGAACCAATCTGTCTATGAAATTACCATTTATGGCAATTATGTACATACCAGGGTTTAATTTGGTCAGATTGTAGCCAGTATTTTTTGCATCAATATCCTGGCTAAAGACTCGATTGCCCTTTAGATCAAATATTTCAAGCACTCCATTTCTCAAAGCTAAGTTGTCCTCATAATCAATATATAGTATGTCAGAACTTGGGTTTGGATAGATTCTATACGCTTCCGCAAATGGGGAATCTACTGATGAAGTATTTTCATTATTAAATCCAATGGTACCCTCTTTGACGACAAAATCTCCTGTGCCATTCGGAATTCTTGACAAACTCATATCATCGACCTGATTTTCAAATATAATTTGGTCTACTATTTCACCATCAGGGTTGATTAGGTACAACTCTTCGCCATCACCATCAAGTTTGAAGTTGGTATGAAGATCACCTTGGCCACCATCTTCATCAGCCCAAAGGACTAAATATCCATGGGGAGCAATCGTTGTTGAATCTGGAAAATTCCATTTATCAGGAATACCTAAGGTATCCGTTAGATGCCAATCTTTCAAATTTTGATAATTTGTAGAACTATTATTTCTTAACTCTATATAGTCATCAAATTGCCCCGCTTCATCTTGAGCATAGGTGGTATTTTTTGCCATTAATTCGTTGATCACGATATCTTGGGAAAAGCAATTTGAAGCCATT
>CALHKJ010000254.1 GCA_938033975.1 uncultured Saprospiraceae bacterium
ACTTTGGGATTTATTTGCGATCAGTACTTACTTTACCGTATCACTTTTATTCTGGTACACAGGTTTGGTTCCTGATTTTGCAACAGTAAGAGACAGAGCAAAAGGATTCAGAAGAAAGATTTACAATTTCTTATCATTTGGTTGGACTGGATCAGCAAAACACTGGCAGAGATGGGAGTCAATCTCTTTGGTATTAGCAGGTATTGCAACTCCATTGGTACTTTCAGTACACACAATTGTATCATTTGATTTCGCCACTTCAGTTATACCTGGATGGCATACAACTATCTTCCCTCCGTATTTCGTTGCAGGAGCGATTTTCTCAGGTTTTGCCATGGTATTGACCTTGATGATTATCACAAGGAAGATTTTGAATTTACAAGACTACATCACCTTGGCTCACATTGAGTCAATGAATAAAGTAATACTAGTTACAGGAACCATCGTTGGGGTTGCCTATTTGACGGAGTTGTTTATCGCTTGGTATTCAGGATATGTATACGAGCAATTTGCATTCTTCAATAGAGCACTTGGACCATACTGGTGGTCCTACTTTGGGATGATGTTCTGTAACGTGCTTTCTCCACAGATTTTCTGGTGGAAAAAGAATAGAAGAAACATAGCCTTGACCTTCTTTATTTCGATTGTAATCAACATCGGAATGTGGTTTGAGCGTTTTGTGATTATTGCAACAACCTTGGCAAGAGATTATATCCCTTCAAGCTGGAGTTACTACTCACCAACCTGGGTAGAGATTGGTATTTTCTTAGGAACAATTGGTTTGTTCTTTACACTATACTTATTGTTTACAAGAGTTGCACCAGTAGTTGCGATTGCGGAGATTAAGCACATTTTGAAATCTTCGGGAGATCAATACTGTGGTCCTAATGCTATTCACCATGGTCACCATGATGATCATGGTCATAGTGGACATGATCACAAAACAACTACTCATGAAGATCATAGTCATTCAGCAAAAGATTCAGGCAATGCGGGTAAAGCAGCAGCGGCTCCAATCATGAAAGTTGTAAAAGATGACTTGAAGAAAATTGAAGGAATCGGACCAAAGATCGCTGAGACATTGAACGAAGCAGGAATTTCTACATTCGAAGAATTAGCAAATTCAAATACAGATACACTTCAGTCTATTTTAGATAACTCACCTGGCAACTTTGGAGGTAACTCTCCAGAAAGTTGGGCTCAACAAGCAAGATTGGCTTTTGAAGGAAAGTGGGATGAATTAAAAGATTTGCAGGACAGATTAGACGGAGGTAAATTTTAAATAAGGAATAATCATTAATAATGGCAGATTATAAAGATATAGTATACGGAATCTACGATGATGAAGATGATGTGTTGAGAGCAGTGAAAGTTGCTGGCGAAAAGCATATCGAAATCATGGATGTATATTCTCCGTTTCCGATACATGGCTTAGATCCACTTTTGGGTCTTTCAGAATCTAGATTGCACGTTGCAGGATTTATCTATGGTATGTTGGGAACACTTACAGCATTCTTGGGAATGACTTGGATATTTACCAAGGATTGGCCGATCATCTTTGGTGGTAAGCCACATTGGTCAGTACCAGCATTTATACCTATTACCTTTGAGTTGACTGTATTGTTTGCTTCAATAGGAATGGTGGTTACATTTTACTTGATCAATGGACTTGGGCCTGGTGTAGAAAACCCAACCATAGATTTAAGAATTACTGATGATAAATTTTGCATTGCATTTGATACTGCAGAAACAGATAAAGCTTCAGCTGAATCATTTCTAAGATCAACAGGTGCTGCAGAAATCCATGCAAAAACAATATAAATGAGAGCAGTTCAATTATATAAAATTCTAACAGTAGTTGCTTTGGTTGTGCTTTTAAATGCATGCCAACAACCTGGTGGAAACACAACAGGAAGTGAATATATGCCAGATATGGCTCACTCGATTGCCTATGAGGCAAATTATTATAACTACTACTATAATAATACTTGGGGCTCTGAAGATGAATATTATAAAATGGCAATGCCAAGAAAGCCAGTCCCGGGAACGGTACCTACTTCTTCTGCAAGCCATATGAGAATTCCAGCCAATGGAAGCTCTGATTACCCATATGGTGATTCTGAAGATGAAAGAACTAGAGCGACAAATGAATTGATTAACAACCCATACCCAATTACTGATGAAGGTCTCGCAAGAGGTAAAAACCTTTACAACATCAATTGTGGAATATGTCATGGTGAACAGGGAGATGGAAATGGATATTTGGTAAGAGACGATGGTGCTTATCCTGTACAACCAGCTATTCTTATCAATGATGAATTTACAGCTACATCAAATGGAAGATTATACCATGCTATTATCTACGGAAAGAACATGATGGGTGGATATACCGATAAGCTTTCTACAGAGGAAAGATGGCAGGTAGTACACTATGTAAGATCATTACAGGCTAAGAATAAAACATTGGCCTACAACCAAATGGAAAATACACTAAACTCTGTTGATAGGCCTGCAGGTGAAATGAAAAACACCTTGCTTGGTATGAGTGATGGTAGTCATGATTCTGGTGACCACCACCATGATCACC
>CALHKJ010000255.1 GCA_938033975.1 uncultured Saprospiraceae bacterium
GACTGTAACTGCAATGACCTTTTCAATAAGAGCAGGAATATTAAATCAACTAAATGCAGATTTTGCCTTGAATGATTCACAACTAGGTTGGGTGAATTCGATGGCATTTTTAGGATTTCCTGTTGCGATGATTATTGGAGGTCTATTATATAACTCTGTAGGACCGAAAAAATTAATGTGGGTAGCATTTATTGGACACATTTTAGGATTGGTACTTACCATTTTTGCAGGGGGATTTTGGGGACTAATCATCTCTACATTTTTTATTGGCTTTGCAAATGGAGCGGTGGAAGCAGCTTGCAATCCTATGATTGCTGAAATGTATCATGAAAACAAAACAACTATGCTTAACAAGTTCCATGTATGGTTTCCTGGTGGAATAGTGATAGGGGCATTGGTTGCAAAATTTATGGGAGATGCAAATATGGCTTGGCAAATGCAAATTGCAATTATGCTTATACCCACTATACTATACGGTGTACTTATTTTAGGCCAAGAATTTCCAGAAACAAAAGAGTTGGAATCAGATACAGCTGCTAATGCAAAAGGTATGTTAGCGCCCTTATTTCTTTTTATGGCGATTTGCATGACTATAACTGCTACTTCTGAATTGGGAACACAACAATGGGTTGAAAAAATATTGGGTAATCAAGGAGCTAACGGTATGCTTATCCTTGCTCTTTGGGCAGGAATTATGGCAGTAGGAAGATTCTTTGCTGGCCCAATTATTCATAGACTAAATCCTGTAGGAGTACTATGGGGGTCTTCTATCATAGCAACATTAGGAATATTCTTCTTACTAAATTCTTCTGGATCGATGACCTATGTTGCGACAGCAGTTTTTGCGATTGGTCTGACCTATTTCTGGCCAACTATGATAGGGTTTGTGGGAGAGTATCTACCTAAGACTGGAGCTTTGGGAATGTCTATCATTGGAGGTTTTGGAATGTTTGGAGTTTCAATTTGGAATCCAATTATTGGTAAGTGGCTCGATAGTGCAAAAGAAACTGCAGCAGGTATGGGCTTGAAAGGAGATGAAATTGAATATTTTGCAGGGCAACAAACTTTGGATAATTTAGCTTGGTTTCCAGCAATTTTAATTGTCCTATTTGGTATACTGTACTTTTACATGCGAAGCAGAGACTTTAAACCAGTTACATAAAACACAAAGGCTATTTGCAAAAACAAATAGCCTTTTTAGATACTAACCAACATTTGCCGAAAGGCAGATTAAAATCAAGCAGATGAGATTACTCCAGTTAGGCATTTTTATTTCATTGATTTTTCTTGCTTGTGACAGTCAAAAAAATCTAAGCGAAAATCAAATCACTGAAAATATAAATGATTCCGAAATCTTGACAGAGGTCATTGATGCCTATCATCAATATCAAAGAAAGCATAGAACTGCCCCGGGTCAATGGCCTGATTTGAGTGAAGGGAAAGTGAAAGATAAAAAGTACATGCTTTCAAAATATGTTGATCAAATGAATCAAATTGATACAGAATCCTTAACGGAAAAAGAATTGATCAATTATGAAATGCTTAGGATTCTAATCGAAGACAAATTATATAATCTTGAGTATGAGTCTTATCTAATGCCATTGAATGCAGAAGGAGGATTTATCATTGGGATGGTCTATAATATGCAAAATGCAAGACTAAATAATCAAGAACAAAAAGAAAATTATTTAAATAAGTTACGAGCTATTCCAAGTTACGTTGATGACAATATAGACTTACTAAAAAGAGGGATAGTCGAGAATAAAAAATTACCAAAATTGATTATTGATAATTGTGTTTCGATGATTGATCAATATCTAGAAACTTCTGTGGAAGATTTGTTTTTATCTCTTCCTTTACAAAATGCAGGAGACATAAAAGCTGATGGACTTACAATCATAAGTGATGAAGTAATTCCATCTTTTCAAAAACTTAAAAGCTATTTGAATGAGGAATATATTCCCAATACAAAAGACGAAATAGGGGTATCAGTAAATGAGGGTGGAAAAGAATATTATGAACAACGTGTCAGGTATTTTACTACATTGAATATAAGTCCAGAGCAAGTTTTTGAAACGGGACAAAAAGAGGTAAAGAGAATTCGTGCGGAAATGGAGGACATCATAGAGGAATTAGAATTTGAAGGAAGTTATGCAGACTTTTTGGAGTTTCTTAGGACAGATCCACAGTTTTATGTTGATACACCTCAAGAACTTTTGAGCCATGCTGCTTGGTTATCAAAAAAGGCAGAAGAAATACTACCTAAATATTTTGGTAAGCTACCTCGACTACCTTTTACAGTAAATCCAGTTCCAGCTGCTATTGCACCTAATTATACTACAGGTAGATATTCTGGTGGATCAATGGAAGATCAAAGAGCAGGACAATATTGGGTAAACACTTACAATCTTCCGAGTCGACCAACGTTTGTATTGCCAGCACTTACCTTACATGAAGCTGTCCCCGGTCATCATCTTCAAATTTCTTTGGCGAAAGAAATGGAAGACCTACCTCGATTCAGAAATACCTACCTAAGTGCTTATGGAGAAGGCTGGGGATTGTACGCTGAATATTTGGGAAAAGAAGCAGGAATTTACACAACGGCATATGAAGATTTTGGAAGACTTACATATGAAATGTGGAGAGCATGCAGATTGGTTGTAGATCCAGGAATGCACTACATGGGTTGGACAAGAGATGAAGCTGTAGAGTTTATGGCAAGCAATACTGCTTTATCACTTCATGAGGTAAATACAGAAATTAATAGATACATTGGTTGGCCAGGTCAAGCGGTTTCCTACAAGATAGGAGAATTAAAAATCCGAGAATTAAGAACGAGAGC
>CALHKJ010000256.1 GCA_938033975.1 uncultured Saprospiraceae bacterium
AATGTATCTGTGGGTACCATATTTGGGATCTATAAAATACAAGATGAGACTGAAGAGATAAGCGCCAAAAGTTTCTTACAAAAAGGGGTCGAGGTCATTGCAGCTGGTTACATTTTGTATGGTACTTCAACCATGTTGGTCTATACAACGGGAAATGGGGTTAATGGTTTTACCTTGGATCCAAGTATTGGAGAATTTTGCCTTTCACATCCAAACATTAGAATTCCAGATAGAGGAAATTACTACAGTGTAAATCAAGGATACTACCTCAAGTTTGATGTAGAAATGAGACGTTACATCGATTATTGTTCTGACCTTAATTTAAGATTGAGATATATTGGAAGTATGGTATCTGATGTGCATAGAATGTTGTTTCAAGGTGGAATCTTTTTATATCCAAATACTAGGAAATATCCTCACGGGAAATTGCGCCTCTTATATGAATGCGTGCCGATGTCAATGGTAGTGGAGCAAGCTGGTGGAACTGCTATCAATACGAAACTTGAAAGAATCATGGAGGTACAACCAGTTGATATACATCAGCGTTCAACAATTGTAATTGGATCTCCAGTCATGGTTACAGAAATGCAAGAATTCATCAAGAAATATACCCTACACGAGGCCTAGGTATCTTTAAATGGTTGGCGTGGTTGCCAACTATTGTCTGGTACATATGAATCTAGAAATCTTCGAAGCAACCAGTTAACAAACTTGCTGCGGTGCTTTAATAAAAGGAACAAAGTTTTTCCTTCAGCACCTACCGAACTCTTAATTTCCATCGCCGTTCGAGAAAGATTTACCTTTTTTACTTTTTGATTTATGGACTCTTCCAATATAGAATAAAGGATATTCTGGTAGGTTTGATTTTCATGATTCTTGGACATGTTATAACCTAAGAAATGTGCATCTAATTCATTGTGTGCCTCATCCTTGATCAAGCTATAAAAGGCAATGATTTCATTTTCGATTTTGACTGATTTGATGATAATATCCTTGCCTAATGATTCCTTCAGTTTGACAAAATAATTTTCATTCAAGTCAAAAAGATTAAAGCTTACATTTGTACTTATTTGTTTGTACAAATCAAACATCAACTTTTTATTTTCCACTAAATCTTCAAGACTCATTTCCTCAAAAAGAAGTCTAGCTCCTTTTTTTAGAGCACGCTTATATCGTACTCTATATTTAGATTTTAATGCAGAAAGATAATCTTCCATTGAATCCCATCTAATATCTATAAACATAAATGGATCAATGGTGAATTGCATGTATTCAGGAAGATGGACATTGGAGTCCTCCCCTACCTCAAAATCCTTAAGCAAAATACTTTTAATCTTATGAGTCTTCTTGGCATTCATGTGATTCGCAAAGGCTTCAACTGAAAGATTCAAATAATTTAATTTCTTCTCGATTGGAAGCTTTCCGCAAAAGTTGATACCGTATTGACCGGTAAGGAGCACATTACCTACTATAAGTAAGTCGTGCTTAACACGCGCAATTGCAGCATTCTTAATGCCTACCCAGAGCTTTGGCAAAAAGCCTTGATCATGTGTATGAATGTTAAGAGATTTACGCAAGTCAAAATCCTTCACTTGAAAAAGAAATAAGCCGACAGGAGACTCATTTGCAAATAGCAAACAGTAGTAAGATTTTAGACCTAAAGGTGGAGCCTTTTCTACCGTTGAAAGGTACTGATATGAATTGAGAATTCCTTTCGAATTTTCCTCATCCCAAACTCCTTCAAAATTTGAAATTTTATCAGATATTTTGAGTCGCAATGCATCATTAATCTGCACTGTTTCTCCAGGTAAACTGGATATCAATTTCTTCTTATCCGTTGATAATTCCTTCATGAATTCTAATGAACGAGCTTTAAAGCTTGAACTTCACTTTTCCATTCAAATTTGCTGCAAAGACCTAAAGCACAATTTGCTCTAAACCAATCCTCAATTAGAAATTTGGTTTGGAATTGTTTCTGGCTTAAATCGTGATAGCTATAAATATCATATACATTTTGTAAAGAATCCACAGGTACCGATATGATATACTTTTGTTGAATAGTATCTTTATTGAAGGTCAAAAGGCTAACAGGCTTAATATTCAAAACTTTACCTTTAGATAACTTATCAGACAAGATAATTGTTTCAAATTCTTGATTTTCTTCAAGTGAAAAAGAGCCGATATTAAAAAATACTGGAACCTTGTTAAATACATCGTCATTGAGCACTTCACCAGCAATAGTTTTCACTTTTGCTTTAAATTCAGATTGAACTTCAATATTTTCTACTTTTTCAACGGCATCATTGGGACCGCATGATGTCCATAAAACAGCTAAAATCACCAATAAATAAGCATATTTCTCCATAATCTAGCACAAAATAAAGAACTAGTTGACTGTAGATATAAATTAAGTAAACTTTAGTTATAAAAGATTAATTTTGACCTAATTATTCATCAAAACAAAGAGTTTGAAATCATTTTATATTTTCCTTGCTTTTGCAATCTGCTCTATGAGCCTTATCTATTCTTCTTGTAAGGCTCCTAAAGAAATATCAGAATTAACAGAAGAGGATCTTAGATTTAAGATGAGCAAAGGTGCTTGTTTTGGCAAATGTCCTATCTACACAATTGAGATTTTTGAAGGTGGTTATACCAAATTCTATGGTGAATTGAATAGCGATAAATTAGGTATTTACGATAAAACCTTAGATA
>CALHKJ010000257.1 GCA_938033975.1 uncultured Saprospiraceae bacterium
TGGTGGGTCTCTGTACAGTGTAAAAGTATTGGATCATTGCAGGTGGTATTTTGGGCAAATAATTGAGATTGGGTACATACCCACAAGCAAAGAATAATGAGTAGTTGAATATTTTTCATTTTTGTTTTTTAGGGTTATAAATAAACACATTGAAAATGATATCGAAATTTTGTACTTGAATTAGACCTAAGGAGATTTCCAGTTCAAGGACATACAATAGTTCAGCTTATGGAAACGTGTCAGTGGCTCTGCTGAAAAATGAAGCAGAATTAATTCGATTTGTGAAAGTATCTAGGAGGAAACAACAAAATCCACTAGGGATTACAATAATTGATGTTGAACCTGTTAGAGGTTGATAAGGAAGTTTATTCATTTAAATGGATTAGGTATTTTACATGAACATAAGTTATGAAAAATTAATGCAAGGTTGAGAAGCGAAAACAAAATTTATGGTATCGTACTAATGGAAAACAACCAAAGTTTTTTTTATGAAGTATTTTATACCCTTTTTAATTCAAAAATTGTTATCTCCGGACGTACATTAAATCTCACTTGCCGTAAATGTCCGATTGCTCTATTGATATACAGCATCCTTCCATCCTTTAGGTCGATCTCCCCAGCAGTGTAGTTCTTGTTCTTTACTGGTAAAAGAGGAGGTTTTAAAAAGGGTGGCTTGCATTGTCCGCCATGAGTGTGCCCCGCAAGAATCCAGCCTTGATATCCATTCCAAACGTCCAGGTCACAGACATCTGGATTATGACAAAGTACTATATTGGCTTTCTTTTTATTCCATTTGCTCAAGATTTTTCTTGGAGCAAAATTTGGAGACCAATAATCATCAAGACCCATAAAGTTTAGTCCAGCAATTCTTCTCTGTTGATTTCGAAGAATGCTAACACCTGCTTTGTTTAAAGTCTTTGAAACTATTTGAGCTACTTTATTATCCTTATAATGAACACCATAGTCGTGATTGCCTAGGACTCCCACAGTTCCCAAACTACCTTTTACCAAATGAGGTGAAACTTCAGCAAGTTGGGTCAGTTGTTTTTTTGTTTCATAATTAACAAAATCACCAGTGTAAACAACAAAATCTGGATTCAATTTTTGTGCTTCTTTGAAGGAGTCAATCAAGAATTGATAATCAAATCTATCTCCCACATGTAGATCACTTATTTGCATAAGTTTTTTTCCAATTAATTTTTTTGGGAGATTTTTGATGGACATTTTACGATACACAAACTCCAACCAAAATGGTTCTACTTGCCAGGTATAGAAGCCAGCAAGCAGACCCATCTGTGTTGATCTTATTAAAACTTTTTTTATAAATTTTCTTCTTTTCATACTTGCGTAAATGTTTGTTGCACCTACAGATTTAATCAGTGTCTTTTACTCAGATTTATGAATTCTAAAAACAAACCACCAATGAATACCATAAATGAAATGGCTGCAGAGAAAAATAAGCCAGATATAAATGAAAAATTGCGCCTAATATCATTTGTCAATCTATTTATTGCTTCTTTCATATCAGTAGTTATTTCATCTCCAGTAAATAAACCATCATGGTTCAAATCAAATTGAATTAAATTTCTCTTGGCTTGAATGTCTGAATAGGAAGCTCCAGCAACAATAAAAAGGTAGATAGCAAAAAATAATGTGCTGCTTATCCAAATCCATTTCCACTTTGAATAGATGCGTTTTCTAAGTAAGATTAATATGAACAAGACTAGAGCAGAAATCAAACAAGGAAATATTAAGTGATGTGGAAGACTGATTTCACTCATGATGCAAATTCTTCTTTTGGTGCAGAGGTATGAGTAGTTAAGTCATACCAATTCATGTTTCTAGATAAATACATTACAGTTGAAAGAATGAAAAACAAACCAACACTTCCAGCAAGCAGTGCAAAATCTTCCAATTGTAGTAAGACAAAAATATAAGTGTAAAGGCCTATCAAAATTCCGAATAAAATTATCACACTTTTCTTTTTCTCTATTACTGCTAGGGAGTATAGACAAATCATGCTAATGGTGCCAAATGCAGCAATGAGGTAAGAGTAGCTAAATGGAATGTGTTCTGAAAATGATAAAAGTAAATAGTAGAATAGGGAAAGAGCTAAACCAATCAAAGAATATTGAATAGGGTGCACTTTGTTTTTATATAAAATTTCGAAAAAGAAAAAAACCATAAAGGTGAGTGAAATAATGAGCATAGCATATTTTGCACTCCGCATATTTTTTTGATAATGGTCCACTCCATGAATTAAATTCACTCCCAGTGTTGATTGGCTGATTAATTTAGCATTGTCATTTTGAAAGGCTGAAGGAAAAACTCTATTATGTTCATTTAGATTCCAAGAGCAAGTAAATCCTTCGTCGCTAATTTCACTTTTTGGTGATCTGCCTTTGAAACTAGGAGAAGGCCAAGTTGAACTCAGATTAATATTAGTGTTTGCACCAAAAGGAGTGAAGCTCATGTTTTCTGATCCTTTCATTCCAATATTGAATTCAAATTGAATTTCACTTTTATCCTGATCCAAATTCAAAGCATAGTGAAATCCACCGCGATGAAATAAATTACTAATAGGAGTACCTTTTTCAAATTCAAACTCTTCGCTTTCAATGTTGCCTTTTATGTCTTTGCTTATGCCACTCATATCCTCTACACTTGCAGATAGAATTGCTTTATCAAATTCAATGGTTGCTTCTTTGTGTTTTATTTTTTCTAGTTCATTTAGATCAAAGTTTCCATCAATATTTAAATCGGCCTCATAGACAATGGCTTCATATATTCCAAGTTTTTTGATTTCTGGATTTAGCTTGCCATCGATATTAAGGTTTTGAGGGAGTAGGTGATACCATCCCGAGTTTCTATATACTGAACCATCTTTATAAGTTTCATCGTAATAATAGGGTACAGATATTACGGGACCATAGACATTTTGTGCTTTTCCCCATGTTGCGGCAATTTCATCTTTTGTATTTTCTGATAGGCTTTGTCGCTCCCAGATTAGACTTCGCAGAATTCCATTGGGGATTAGTAAAAGTAAGATTAGAAGTAGTATAAATCCAATCTTAAAATAGATCATTTTTTGACTTTTGATTTTCATTATTTTGTTTTTAAAAAGTACTTTGAAATACAAAGTAAAATGGTAAAAAAATTATTTCTTATGTTGACTTATCAGAGATTCCAATTTCTTTAAATGTTCTTTGAATGCTTTCTTTCCAAGTGGGGTGATCTTAAATTCTGTGTTTGGCTTCTTACCCACAAATGATTTATAGATGGTGATATATTCAGCTTTTTCCAAGGCTTTGACATGGCTGGCCAAGTTTCCATCAGTAAGCTCAAGGCTAGATTTAATTTCCTTAAAACTAACCATGTCCTCAATCATCAGAATCGACAACATAGATAACCGAATCCTATTGTCTAATATTTTATCAAGATCTAAAAATCTTTTTTTCATCGTTCGTACTTAAAGTACATAATCGCTCCGTATAAGATATGCAAACCACCAAATCCAATGGTCCAAAATAATAAACCTTTGCCTGGGTATATTGCTGCAAGCAAACCTAAAATAATTTCCATAATTCCTAGTGTTTTCACATCACTAAAGGTGAAATTACCTGCCGTATAAACAGCAACCCCGTAGAATAATAATAGGGCAGGTGCCACATAGGCAACTTGTCCTCTCCAAATCAATATCATTACGAAAATCCCTCCAGCAGTAAGTGGCACCAGAAAGCTACTGATCATCCGCATAGCTGATGGATTCCAAAAATCTTGTCCTAACTTTTTAGCTTTTCTCATACTTAAGACCAAGCCTGTCAATGATGCCAATATCAAGACCGAAAATCCTATTACGAGCAATTGAATGATTTCAGGCGACCATTCACCATTCCTGTAAGCTTCATAGACAGTTTTGTCAGAATAATAGATTGTGCGATAAGCTAAATATGCTCCTATAAGTGCATAAATACCTGCTAAGATGCCTGACAAACCACTAAGTGAGATAAACTTTGTCCTTTTTTCCATGATGCCACGAATAGTGGCCAAATCCTGAATATAATCTGTCATATTAAAAGTACTTTGAAATACAAAGTAAGTAAGTTATGTTGATATTTCCAAATTGGTTTTTGAATGATTTATAAGTATGATATATGATTTTGGACTCTGACTTCTGATTTCTGAAATCTGATATCTGACCTCTTCAAAAAGGGTATTGCGTCAAAGAAAGGACGTTGCCCTCTGGATCTTTAAACCAAGCCACTTTTGCATCGCTGGGAGAGGTCCATATTCCAAGCTCATCTTGATCAAGTGAATCATAGTATTCGAATATCACTCCTTTAGTTGTAAGTGATTTTACTTCTGAATCAATATCTGAGACTTTAAACCCTAAGATTGTAAATGCTTGAGGTGTAAATTGTTGTACAAGACTTAATCTCATAACCGAATCCAGACCTTCTAATTCTACTCCATATGGATCTTCTGAAATTAAATTGAGACCTAAGACATTTTGAAAAAATGCTTTTGATTGCTCTAGATTACTAGAAGGAAGTATTGATGTAATTCTCATTTCTTGAAACTTGTGATTTTTAATTTTTTTGACATTTGACATTTGACATTTGACATTTGATCCTGAAATCTGACTTCTGACTTCTGACCTCTGGTATCTGGTATCTACTCTAAATTTGCATGATTAAGAAGTGTCAGCTTTATTTCCTCAACAGGCACTTCTTGATTAAATTTTATTTGCACGGTTCCTTTGCCAGTTTTATAACCTTTGCTTGTAAACATTTCTCTTTCTTCATCACTTAATCCACCTTCACTGAAACCAATACTTATGTGTTTTGAAAAAACTGCGAAGCCCGTTAGAACACCATTAAGTTTGTAGTTGGGGGCATTCCATGCTATTCTTTCTTCAGCTTGAGGTATAGTTGTTTTTATAACTTTTCTTAATTCCTCCATCAGCGGGCGAGCTGCTTCTGGTGCGTCTGCTATGTATTCATCTACGGTTTTTGCCTTTTTCATGTATATCCTTTGATTAAAGATTTCACTTTCTGAATTTATAAAAGGCAGTTCGCTTATCTCCTTTTTTGATGATTAATTTTTTATCAACTGCAAACTTTAAATCTCTACTTGCTGTTGCAGTCGAAATGTTCTTCAAAGAAAGAATATAGTCTTTCCGTGTAAATGTTTCACTAATGTATGTTGATTTAAAGTATTCTAATCTATCCTTTGCTGAAGTTAGATTATTTTGATTTTTTGACAGCTCCTCTAGTGCCTCATCAATTGCTGAAAGAATGAATTCAATAAATTTTGTGGATTCACCTTGTTTGTCACTTAACTCCAAGGCCTTATAATATTCTTTTTGTCTCTGTTTTATAATTGTTTCAAAGGGCAAAAATTCAAATAATGGATATTGGTTCATTAGAATTAAGGTTTGCCATAATCTTCCCATCCTTCCATTTCCATCAAGAAAAGGATGAATAAATTCTATCTCATAATGAACAACACAGCATTTAATCAGAATAGGATCATTCGATTTTTTCAAATAGTCAAATAAACTCTTAATGAGTTTTCTTAAATGCTGTGGAGGTGGGGCA
>CALHKJ010000258.1 GCA_938033975.1 uncultured Saprospiraceae bacterium
GTTGTCAACATGTCGGGCATTAACTCAAAATTTACAATTATGAGCGTCATAGAAATGAAAGTCCCTACAATAGGGGAATCAATTACTGAAGTTACACTTTCTCAATGGTTAAAAGGAAATGGTGATTATGTTAATCTAGACGAACCCATATGTGAATTTGAGTCTGACAAGGCCACTCTAGAGTTTCCATCAGAAGCTGCAGGAAAATTAATCTATGTCGCAGAAGAAGGGGATGATCTAGAAATCGGAGCTGTTGTCGCCAAAATTGATACAAGTGTTGCGGCTCCAGCTGCTTCCGCTGCTGCGCCAACTTCGGCGCCTGCGTCAGCTGCTACAAGTGAGCCTAGCTCTTCTGCTTCTGAATCAGCAAGCCCAGGTGGACATCCTAGCCCAGCTGCGGCGAAAATTATGAGAGAGAAGGGTGTAGATCCAGCTACAGTCTCAGGTACAGGCAAAGATGGTAGAATAACTAAAGCTGATGCAATGGCTTCTTCTGCTGCATCTGCACCGAGTAAAGCAACTCCAGCCCCAGCTGCGACTCCAAGACCTGCAGTAAATGCGAGTTCTTTCTCAAGAGAGCAAAGAAGGGAGAAGTTGAGCCGAATGAGAAGAACGATTGCTTCAAGATTGGTTTCAGCTAAAAATGATTCAGCTATGTTGACAACCTTCAATGAAGTTGACCTGTCTGAAATCAAGAAACTAAGAAAATCATATCAAGAAAAATTTATTGAAAAGCATGGTATCAAATTAGGATATATGTCTTTGTTTACCAAAGCATGTGCTACAGCATTGATGGAAATGCCTATGGTTAATGCTTACCTGGATGGTGACCATGTTATCTTTAATGATTTCGCAGATATCTCTATTGCAATCTCCACTCCAACTGGATTGGTAGTTCCTCCAGTAAAAAATTGTGAGTCTTTGGGCTTTGCAGACATAGAATATGCCATCAAAGACTTAGCGGTAAAAGCTAGAGAAGGAAGCTTAAGTTTGGATGAAATGAAAGGTGGAACATTTACCATTACAAATGGCGGAATTTTTGGTTCGATGTTGAGTACACCGATTCTAAATAAGCCACAATCCGCTATTTTAGGTATGCATAACATCATTGATCGCGCAGTAGTGGTTAATGGCGAGATTGTTGTAAGACCTATGATGTATTTAGCCCTTTCATACGATCATCGTGTTATTGACGGAAGTACATCTGTTACCTTCTTAGTAAGAGTGAAAGAACTTCTCGAAGATCCGATGACCCTAATGATGGGGATATAAGTATAACACAAACAACATGACGCTAGGAGAATTTTTCGTGAAAGTCGGGGACAACCCCTCTTTGATTCTATTTTACTTTGTGACCATTCCATTGCTTGCTTTCTTAATGTGGATGTGGATTAAAGAAGATGCCAATAAATCTCCTTGGGTATATATCTATAGCTTGCTTATTTATTTGGTTTGTATTCCAGGAATTTTTGCTATTACCTTAAGCGTCTATCTATTCTTTTTCGAGCGAAAAAGTATTTTCGATACGGATGTATATTTTCAGATACTTCCACTCTTAAGCATGATTGCAACGCTGTGGTTGATCAAACTTAATGTTGAGTTTAACGAGATCCCAGGTTTTAAAAGAATCTCATCTCTTCTGATGGTGATTGGGGTAGTGATGACCTTATTGATGATCTTAGAAAAAACTCACATCATCGCATTTACCTTTATTCCTTTCACTTATGTGTTGATTATTTTGGTGGTTATTTTTGCAACCATCTACTTTGGCTCAAAACGAGTGTTTAAATAAATCACCTTCGCTGAAGCTTAGGTGAACAGGGTTCTATTAGCAGATTTAGCAATTAAGTCATTATGAAAATTGTATTCTTAGATGCTTATACTTTAAATCCAGGAGACCTTGATCTTTCTACCTTAGAAAACTTGGGCGAAGTATCGGTGTACGATAGTACATCATTTGATCAACTTAATGAAAGAGCAGAGGCTGCTGAAATCATTATTACCAATAAGTTTGTCATGAATGAGGAAGCTATAAAACAGCTAGCTCATTTGAAATATATTATTGTTGCTGCCACTGGATACAATAATGTTGATCTAGAGATATGCAAACAAAAAAATATCAAGGTGAGCAATGTGAGAAATTACAGCACACCTTCAGTGTCTCAACATGTCTTCGCTATGTTGCTTTCTTATCTCAATCAATGTGAAACTTACAATCGTGAAGCTCGCGATAAAACATGGACAAGAAAAAACACTTGGTCCTATTGGCACAATCCCATTTTGGAAATGAAAGATAAAACTTTTGGGATCTTAGGCTTTGGTAAGATAGGTCAGGAGGTAGCAAAGGTGGCTTTGGCTTTTGGTATGAAAGTAATGGCTTCTCACAGATATCCAGAACGTGATAAAATGGATGCGGTAAATTTTGTAGATATCGAGACCTTATTTGCGGAAGCGGATGTACTAAGCCTCCACGCACCACTCAATGACACCACCGATCAAATTATCAATACAACTAGCCTATCAAAAATGAAAAGCTCGTCCATTCTCATCAATACTGCAAGAGGTGGACTGGTCAATGAAGAAGATTTACGAATGGCTTTGGATGAGAGAAAAATCGCTGCCGCATTGCTAGATGTTCTTAGCTCGGAACCACCTCCTGAAGACCATCCTCTTCTGGATTCACCACACTGCTATATAACTCCACATCAAGCTTGGGCATCTCAAGCATCAAGAGGAAGATTACTTAAAGGGATTGTGGAAAATATAAAAGCTTATGAGCTAGGGGATTGTATCAATTTGGTTTCTTAGCAACAATTTTAAAGTAAGTCTGCTTTTAAAACAACATTAAGATGCTATTTTTTGCATAAGCCAATTTGATTATTGTTTACAATTAAAGCAAGTGGAAAGCCAAAATGAGGCACTCGAACTAACACCTCGAATAACCATCGATGTAAAGATTCAAATAAAAGATCTGTATCTAGATTAGCAACGATTCTTGCCAAGCTAGTCAATAAGGCCCAAATGAAAATATACCAAAGAACAAATCTGTAGGTGCCTGGTACAAAAATTAATATGGCAACCAAAAAATCAAGACTTCCAGCGATTTTTAAAAATGATTTTGCTGTGGATTCTGAAAATGGAAATATGTTCAAAACCATATCAATATAATGCTCAGGTTGTGGATGATATCCAAACGCATAAAGCCCATGGCCAATAAAAGTTAAGGCAATAGCTATCTTAATCGGTAAAATTAAATGATTGAAATCAGAGTTCTTATATAAGATAAAAATTATTAGAAAGGGACTGATTACTTGGCTGCTATACTCAATAAGTTGGCCTATTTGGTAATCTTTTTCTTTCCAAAAACAAATAGATAGAAAGATTAGAATTACTCC